>JAYGDV010000202.1:0-14328 GCA_046582735.1 Planctomycetota bacterium | reverse complement strand
TGTGAAGCCGCTTGTACTTTTTCAGGTAAAGGGGGACATGAAAGTGCGACCGGATCTCGCTGATATCGGGATGGATTCCCCGTTTGAGTTTTGCAGGAAGCTGGTTGAGGTCCGTACCCCGCCAGACAGCCTGGCCGTCCTCATCGCAGCCGCAGAACTGGTGAAAATACCTGGGCTCGTCCATGTTGCGCAGGTCCCTGAAGGCCGCCGGTGATCTGAAGGGATTCTTCAGCGCCACCGCGTTGGTGACGTGGACCTTGCCCAGCTCCAGTCCCGCTTTCTGCAGTTGGCGAAGGTTGGAAACCTGGTCCTCGAAAAGCACCGAGAGATGGCAGGTGTCGATGTTGACAGTAAAGACACTCCGCAGATCGGATTCGATACGACTCTTCGTCCCCCTCTTCTTCCAGCGGGTGAAGGCGGCGGGAAGGAGGTAGCTCTCGAAGAAGGAGATCACATCGCCCGCGGTCTCGAAGGTTGTTTCCGGTTCCGGCTCTACAGCCAGGACCATTTGCCTTCCTCCCCCGGCGTTGATTTCCAGGAAGGCCTCGAGTGCTTTGATGTAATGGGTTGCGAGCTTTCTGAAGACGGCGGGGCTATGGCCGTGGCCCCGGAAGCAACCTCCGAGGGTGCTGATGGAGACCTTGATTCCCTTCGGTGCCACCTCATCGACGATCCGGGCAATCCTGGCGGTCCAGCTTGCCCGTTGGGGCTGAGTCCAGGATGGCTGGTAGACGGTCTCCTTGACTCGCCGGGCATGGAAGTCGCTGAGCGGATAGGCGTTCACCGAGAACAATACGAGGCCGGAGTCCTGGAGGAAATCGCGGAAATCGAGCCGGGCCTTACGGCTGGATAATTCCTTTGCCGAGCCGATACCCAGGCGCAGCTCCAGCCCACAGGGCTCAGAGCCGAAGACGCGTTTGCGGATCGGAAGGGTGTATTCCTTCAGCGAGCGATAGACGGCCTTCATGTCTTCGCCGGGATGGACGTTCGTGCTGTAGCCGAGTTGAAGGGAGTTCTTTTTCAAAAGAGGTTTCTTCCAGTTGTTGCCGGCCGTTGCACTTGTTCAGATCCCTTGTGCCGCCTGTTCTGCTCTCGTGGCGCCAGACCGCCAGCCCCTGATTCTACCCATTGGTGAAAATGGCGCAAGTAGGACACTTCTGGGCTCTATCGGCGATTTCGAATAGGTCTGGAAAGTTATCGTCTTACTACCTGGCTGCGATGCGTTCTGCAGGTCAAAGGAAGTACCTCAATTGCTCAATCAGAAGCCGTATCGGGTCGATAATGTTAAAGTGAGCCAATTTTTTCCGGAGCAGCAGAGATGAATACGATCCTGGTTACCGGGGGAGCGGGTTTTATCGGTAGTGACCTTGTTCGCCTGATTCTCGATGAAGAACCTGAGGCCAGGGTGCTTGTCTATGATCTTCTCACCTACGCAGGTAATCTCGACAACCTGAAGGGCTACCTCGACAATCCCCGCCTGGAATTCATCAAGGGGAGTATCTGTGACCGGGATGCGGTCGGGCAAGTGCTGGGTTCCGGCGGTATTTCCCATGTCATTAACCTGGCCGCCGAGAGTCACGTAGACCGGTCGATCCTGGGCCCGAAGGGTTTTGCCGAGACAAATGTCCTCGGTACCGTGATCCTCCTGGAGGCCGCGCGGGATGCGGGGGTCAAGCGCTTCGTGCAGGTCTCGACTGATGAGGTCTACGGATCTCTCGGACCCGAAGGCAGCTTCAGTGAAGACAGCCCCCTGGCGCCGAGCTCTCCTTACAGTGCCTCGAAGGCTGCTGCTGACCATTTTGTCGAAGCCTTCGGGCGTACCTTCGATATGCCGGTCCTTATCACACGGTGCTCAAATAACTATGGCCCCTTCCAGTTTCCCGAGAAGTTGATTCCATTGATGATCCTGAATGCGCTGAACGATGAGCCCCTGCCGATCTACGGGGACGGGCTGCAGGTAAGGGACTGGATTCATGTAAGGGACCATGCCCGGGCCCTGCTGGCGGTGCTGAAGGAGGGGGATCCGGGAACGATTTACAATATCGGGGGCGGAAACGAGCGCACCAACCTCGATGTGGTCGGGTTTGTGCTCCAGGTTCTTGACAAGCCGGAGAGTCTCATCCGGCATATTGAGGACCGTCCGGGCCATGACCGGCGCTACTCAATGAATACCGCCAGGCTCCAGGCTGAGCTGGGCTGGCAGGCGCAGATGCCCTTCGAAGATGGAATTGAAAAGACGGTTCAGTGGTACGTGGACAACAGGGCCTGGCTCGATTCGGTCACTACAGGTGAGTACCGGAATTATTACTCGGCATGGTATTCCGGTGGCCGAACGGTAGGCTGATGGATGAAGGGAAGTTGTTATTTGCTGTTTCCATAAGAATTTAAGACTGCTCCGGATACCTGTTACAATCGGGTCGCGATGAAAGAAAACAGTTTTTTCTCGAGAATATTCGGCAGTGAGAAGCGGATTCCTTTTTCCATAAAGGGTGTCCTGTCTTTTTATACGAGCCTGATGGGCCGCTACTGGTACCTGTTGGGTTTTATGGCGGTATTCACTCTCTTCTACAGCGCTGTTACCGCGCTGCGCCTGGGTTTTGTCTCCATCGTGGTCGATGGTCTGCCTACGAAGGAGGCTACGGATGCGACTGGCGGGGTGGCCGTTGGTAAATTCGGCGAATTCCTCAGGCAATTCTGGGAATGGGGCCGTCTCAAGTCTGTCGAATGGGGTTTTGGAGACTTTGCGCGTACGGATGAGAACCTGCTGATTTTTTTCGGAGTGGCCATCTGCGCGATCGGGATCTGCGCTGCGATTTTCTACTATCTCAAAGAGATGATTGCCCAGCGAATGGTTGTTCGAATGCTGGTCGATACCCGGAAAGCTCTTTTCAGGCATCTTGCCAGCCAGTCGGTTTCGTTTTTTCATAACCGCCGCTCCGGTGACCTGCTCTCGCGCGTAACCAATGATGTCGGGGTCGTCCAGCAGTCGCTGCTTGGAATATTCGAAACCCTGCTGCAGCAGCCCTTCCTGCTCATCGCCTATCTGACGACGGCCTTTCTCGCTAACAGCTTCCTCTTCTGGTGTACGCTCCCGGCGTATTTCTTCATCATCTATCCCGTCATGAGGGCCAGTCGAAAGGTCCTGCACCACAGCCGCAAGCGGCAGAAAAAGCTCGGTATGATCACCGAAGCTCTCCAGCAGCTTTTCGGCGGTATCCGGATCGTCAAGGCTTTCGGTATGGAGGAACGTGAGCTGGCCGAGTTTGGTGAGAAAAACCGCGAATTCCAGAGTTCATTCCTCAAAAGCAAGAAGGCCAGGGTTTTCGGGCGCACTGTCCAGGAGCTTCTCTTCAACCTGGCTCTCGCCTGCCTGCTGATCGGCGGCAGCTACCTGATTAAAGAGGACATCCTGACGATGGGAGACTTCTGCGGCTTCTGTATGGCCTTGATCATGCTCTTTCAGCCGGTCAAGAAGATCTCCCAGTCCTGGAACGCTGTTGTCGAGGCCCGGCCCGGGGTAGAGCGGGTCCTGGAGATCCTCAACGAAACTCCGGAGATCCGCGATGTGAGCGATGCAGTTGAATTTCCCGAGCGTTTCGAAAAGATCAGCTTCGAAGGAGTCAGCTTCAGCTACCAGGTGCCCTCGGGCCAGGAGTCGGAATCTTCCCTGCTCTCTGCCGCACTCAAGGACATCAACCTGGAGATCGGTGAAGGAGAGATCGTCGCCCTGGTCGGCCCCAGCGGCAGCGGCAAGACGACCTTTGTCGATATAGTCGCCCGGTTTTACGACCCCACCGAGGGGGGGCTGCTCGTCGACAATGTCGATATCCGGCAGTTCCAGCACGCCTCCTATCTCGACAATATAGCCATCGTGTCCCAGGAGCCTTTCCTCTTCAACACCTCCATCATGGAGAACATTCGCTATGGCAGTGACTCTGCCACCGATGAGGATGTCATAGAGGCGGCCAAGGTGGCCAATGCGCACGGGTTCATCATGTTGCAGGAAGATGGTTACGAGACCGTGATCGGTGACCGTGGAATGAAGCTCTCCGGTGGCCAGCGCCAGCGCCTGACCATTGCCCGGGCGATGCTGAAGAACGCCCCGATCCTGATTCTTGACGAGGCGACCTCCGCTCTTGACAGCGAATCGGAAAAGGAAGTCCAGAAGGGGATCAACAACCTGATGGAGAGGCGCACAACCTTTGTGATTGCTCACCGGCTCTCGACGATCACAGGGGCTGACAAGATCGTGGTTCTCGACAATGGCAATATTGTCGAGGTCGGAACGCACGAAGGTCTGCTCAAAAAGGAGGGCAGGTACCACCGCCTCTACACCTCCCAGAATCCTGACTACATCTTCAGGAAAGAGGATTCCTTTGCCGGCAATCTTCCCTCCGGAGCGGCCTCTCTCGGCACCGAGAGCGAGGAAGGCACCCGGACCTGAGCAGGCACCTGTACCTACAGGCCTCCGACAACCTCCTCTATGGCGTCGAAGACACGGTGGATCTCCTCGTCGCTGATGACGTAGGGCGGGAGGAAATAAAGTACGTTACCGAGTGGGCGCAGGAGGATGTCACGTTCGAGGAATTCGGCGTAGAGCCGGGGCCCGATGGCATCGAGGTAGCCGCCTTCGGCGGAGTCGCCGGGTTCAATATCGAGGGCAGCCAGGGAGCCAATCGCGCGCGTGGAGCGAACGGCCGGGAGGCTCTCCAGCTTCTGCACGCGCTCCTTGAAGATCTCCTCAATACGGGAAATTCGTCCGAGTATGTTCTCATCTTCGAGGATGTCGAGATTTTCAAGCGCCACCGCGCAGGCGAGGGCATTGGCCGTATAGGAATGGCCGTGAAAAAAAGCTTTTCCCCGGTCTTCACTCAGGAACGAGTTGTAGATCTCGGCAGTGGACAGCGTCACCGCCAACGGCATATAGCCGGCGGTAAGGGCTTTTGACAGGCAGATGATGTCGGGCACGATGGGGCCATGCTCGCAGGCGAAGAGCCGGCCGGTACGTCCGAAGCCGGTAAATACCTCGTCGGCGATCAGGAGGGTTCCATACCTGTCACAGAGCTCACGGATCTCGACCAGGCTTTCAGAGGGCCACAGGATCATTCCCCCGGCGCCCTGGAGAATCGGCTCGATGATCACCGCAGCTACCTTGTCACCTTCCCGCTGGAGAATTTCTTCGAGGCTTCCATCGCTGGGGGCCTCGAGGCTTGCGGCCGGAGTACTCTCCCGGGACTCTTCCCGGGTGCAATTAAAGCGCCTTACCGGGAAGAGGAACTCCGAGAAGTTGGCATGGAATACGGGTGATCCTCCCAATGCCATGGCGCCGAAGGTGTCGCCATGATAGGAATTGGTCATCGAGACGAAGAGGGTGCGGTTCTCCTCTCCCTTGTTTCGCCAGTACTGCGCGGCCATTTTCAGGCTGACCTCTACCGCCGTTGATCCATCGTCGGAATAGAATGAGTGGTCGAGCTCCCCGGGAGTGATGGCGGCGAGCCGGGCAGCCAGCTCGGCAGCGCCGGGATGAGTCGCTCCTGCGAAGATAACCTGCTGGAGTTTTTCCGCCTGCCGGGCAAGTGCCTTGTTGAGCCGGGCATTGGAGTGCCCCAGGGTATTGACCCACCAGGAGGAAATGCCATCCAGGATCCTGCGTCCGTCCGAGGTGTGGAGGTAGACTCCTTCAGCCCGCTCGATCCCCAGTGGTTCGGGGGCGGTGAGCATCTGGGTGTAGGGATGCCAGGCGTGGGCCCGGTCGGCATCTTTCCAATCTTTCATGGACCGGAGGATACCCGCCCACGTGGGTTCTTTTCAGCAAGATTCCACGCCAGTCGATGGGAAAGAAAGCCGCCTGGAAGGAGGCTTTCTCAGGCCTCGAAGTAACGTTTGAGCTGCCCACGCCTATCGAAGCGCCGGGCGGCTTTTTCAATCGAGGTTCTGCCCAGCCGCGGCAGCCATTCCAGCTCGGCAGTTACCTTGACCCCACCGTATTTCTCGATGGCGGCCTTGTTCTCCTTGTCCTTCGGGCCCACCATGACGACGCCTGCGAGGTCCAGCTTCCTCTCGCGGATGGCCTCCAGGCTCAGAAGGGTATGGTTGATCGTCCCGAGCCCGCTGCGGGTGGCCAGCAGGCAGGGCAGATGCATGTCGGAGAGGAGGTGGGAAAGAAGGTAGCCCTCGGTGGTGAGCGGCACATGGAGTCCGCCGATCCCCTCGACCACCAGGTTGCGACGGGGATCCTCGAGGCCGTGTTCTACGAGCTGTGCAAGGACCAGCTCGGGGTCGATCGGCCGTGAGGCCAGGCGGGCGGCGAGATGGGGTGAAACGGGGGGATCGTAGAGATACGCCTCATCCAGTATATCTACCCGATGCCCGACCCATTTTCTTACCAGCGCTGTATCCGTATCGCCCTCGGCTCCTGTGGCAATGGGTTTCCAGTAAGCGAGTTTTCTACCCCGGGCGTAGCGCGCCAGGACCACGGCGCTGACCACGGTCTTGCCGACCTCTGTATCGGTTCCGATGACAACAAGGCTCATCGGGCTTTCTCCTGCGTGAGAATTCGCAGCACCGCGGCGCCCAGGCGGTCGATGTCGTCCTCGCAATGGTCAGCATGGACGGAGATCCTGAGCCGGGAGCTCCCGGGGGCTACGGTGGGGGGGCGTATGGCCCTCACATCATAGTCTTCGTCCTGGAGCTTCTGAGCCGCTTCCAGCGCAGCTTCGTTAGAGCCGATGATGACGGGGACGATAGGGCCGCGGCTCGCTGAGCAATCGATCCCTCCAGCTGAGAGTGTATTGCGAAGCCTGGCTGCAAGGGAATGCAAACGTGTTCGTGCGCCAGGGTCACCGCAGAGGTCGATTCCTGCCTCCATCATCGCCAGCAGCAGGGGTGGGGTGGCGGTAGAAAAAATGAAAGGTCTCGATCGATTGATGAGCCAGTCGATCAACACACGGGAACCAGCGACGAAAGCGCCGAAGGAGCCCAGGGCCTTTCCGAAGGTTGAGACGATCGCTGCGCAGCTGCTCTCTACACCGAATTTCTCCGCCAGCCCGGAGCCTCTGACATCTCCGAAAAGCCCGGTAGCGTGCGCGTCATCCACCACCAGCGATGCGGAATATTTCTCGGCCAGCCCGGCGTAGTCCCCAAGGGGGGCGATGTCGCCATCCATGCTGAAATAGCTTTCGGTAACGATGAAGGTTCTGCCGCCGGGATGGGGGCGGGAAAGCTCTTCTTCGATCCGGGCAATGTCCAGGTGCGGATAGATGCACTTCTGTGCACCGCTGAGGCGGAGTCCATCGATGATACTTGCATGGTTCAGCTCATCTGAGAGTACCCGGTCCTCGGGCTCCAGCAGGGCACTCAGAAGCCCGAGGTTGGCCTGGTAGCCGGTCGGGAAGATGAGCGCGGCCTCGGTCCCCTTGAATTCCGCCAGCTTCTTTTCCAGGTCGAGATGAGCCGGGTGGGTCCCCCGCAGCAGTCTCGATGCCGGTGCCGAGAGAGCCTGGTTTTCCATGAGCGTACTGATCCGTTCACGAAAACCGGGGGCCGTCGACATTCCGAGGTAGTCGTTGGAGGTGAAATCGAGGCCGACGCCGGGCTCAAGGGTCCTGGTGAGGCTTTCCTCTGCAAGCCGGTTGAGCTCATCCTTGAGAGCCTTCTCGAGGTCGTTCATGACTCGTTGTTGACGGGGGTTGCCGAACCCCTGGCCGGTCGCATTCCAAGGCTTGCGAGCAACTTCTCATCTTCGTTTTCGCTGGGGTTGGCTGCCGTCAGGAGCTTCTCTCCCGCGAAGATCGAGTTTGCCCCGGCGAGGAAACAGAGCGCCTGGGCCTCGGTGCTCATATCCACCCGTCCGGCACTGAGGCGCACCATCGAGCGCGGCATCATGATTCGCGCACAGGCAATGGCGCGGACCATCTCGAGTGCTTCGATGGGTTCCCGTTGCTCGAGCGGAGTGCCCTCGATTGCCATCAGCGCATTGATCGGTACACTCTCTGGATGGGGTTCAAGTCCGGCCAGGATGCAGAGCATCTCCAATCGGTCGGTAAGATCTTCTCCCATGCCGATGATGCCACCAGAGCAGACAGTGATGCCCGCATCCCGCACATTGCGGATGGTTTCGAGCCTGTCCTTATAGGTCCTGGTGGTGATGATCTTGTCGTAGAACCCCGGTCCCGTATCGAGGTTGTGATTGTAGGCACTCAGCCCGGCCTCGGCGAGGCGGCTGGCCTGCAGGGGGGTGATCATTCCCAGGGTGCAGCAGGCTTCCATGCCGAGCTCACGCACCCCTTCAACCATCTGCAGTATCTTTTCGAAATCTTCTCCATCGGAAACTTCCCGCCATGCGGCTCCCATGCAGAAGCGGCTGGCTCCATTTTTACTCGCTTCCTTTGCGGCATCGAGGACCTTGTCCACCGCCATCAGCGGTTCGCGTTCGACCCCTGTTTCATAGTGGGCGCTTTGCGGACAGTAGGCGCAATCTTCAGCACAGCCGCCTGTTTTGATGCTCAGCAGGCTGCAGACCTGCACTTCGCAGGGATCGTGGAATTCACGGTGAATGCTCTGGCTCTGGAAGAGGAGCTCCGGGAGAGCCTGCTCGTACAGTTCCTGCGCCTGCTCCAGTGTCCAGTCATGGCGTGGCGAGAGTCTGTTTTCGTTCATAGTACTTTTCCTCGGGGAAGCAGATTAGCCCATAGGCAGCCCCAAAGCAGCCCCCATTTTGGTCTTTTTGGTCCCTTCAGGGAAACCCCTGTGGTGCCGATAACCGAAGTGGAAGGAAGTTTTTTATGCGCGAGACAAAACAGGCGCCAAGGCTGCATCGCTCGATCTGGTATATGGGTGCGAAGTCCCGCCTGATCCCCGGGTTTCTCGAGCGGGTGCTTGCCGAGGAGCTGCCCCCCGGCGGAACCTTTGTCGACTTGATGTGCGGCAGTGGTGTCGTCAGCTCCTGGTGCGCCGGTATGTACCGGGTTATCTCCAATGATGTCCAGGGCTACTCGGCTGTTATTGCCCGGAGCCTCATCGAGCATCATCCCGGGACGCGCGATGATTTTCTCGCGGCCCTCGATGCGGAGGCTGATCTGGGGACCTCCTTCGATGAGAACTACAACCTGCTGGCCGGGTACTACGAAGAGGCCCTCGCCGAGGAGGCGGAATTTCTCGATGCCTATGATAAGGGCAGGGCGGATGGACACTGGGCCGATCGATACAGGGGGTATCTCCAGTCAGCTGCTCTACTTTTCCCGGGGGCGAAGAGAGAGTCCATCCCGGGCCCCTATGAAAGTGCCGCTGCGTTGCTGTTGAGTGAAGAGATCGAACGCAGAAGGCGGGACCCGGGCCTGCGACCCGCCTGCCTGGCTACCACCTATTACGCGAATGTATATTTCGGCCTGCGCCAGTCACTGCAGATCGATTCCCTGAGGGCGGCAATAGATGACATCGATGAGAGCGACCCATACCGGGAGCTCAAGCAGACCCACTATTTGAGCGCCCTATTGCACGCGGCCTCGGTATCTACATCCGGCACCAGCCATTTCGCCCAGCCCCGCCACCTGGTAAAGAACAGCGAACTGGAGGCGATGGCCCGCCGCCGGCTCACAGACCTTCGCCATTCGCTTCGGGAATACAGTGCGGCGATTGCCCAGACGGTTCGGGAAACTTCTTTTACCGAGGGCAACGAGGTTTTCAATGCGGACTATCGAGAGCTTCTCGACAGCGAGGGAGGTTTTCGTTTTGCTCCCGGGCGCGATGGCCTTTTTTATCTCGATCCTCCCTATACAGCCGACAACTATTCCCGGTTTTACCACGTCCTCGAGGTGATCACGCGTTACGACTATCCCGAGCTGAAGCGGGGCAAGGGCGGTGAACTTCTCAGGGGGCGCTACCCGGTATTGTCACAACGTTTCCGTTCCGACTTCTGCAGCCCGGCAAAAGTTGAGGATGAATTCCGGAGGGTTCTCAAGGGCGCATCCTGTTGCGGCGCCAAGCTGGTCATCAGCTATTCGTCGCCTACGGGGTTGTTGCTGAAGGAGTATTCGGGGCAGGGGTGCGCTAAGCCGCTGGAACGATTCCGCGCCCTTTGTGGGGAGTTCTATGAGAAGGTCGAGATCCGGCGCCGGCCGACGATGCATTCGGGCCAGGGGGATTCCAATATCGCGATTGACGAACTCCTGGTGGTTTGCAGCCAACCTCACTCGCGCAATCGTGCCTGGTAGCCGGCTTTTTCAAGCTCGGCAAGTGCCTCGAGCGCCTGCTCCCGGGTGCCGAAGGCGATCCGCACACTTCCGGTTTCACCTTCTCGAACCTTGACGACACTCATGTCCTTGATGTTGAGGCCCTTGCTGTGGAGGTGGCCGGATATATCGGCGATCATCCCGGGCCGGTCCTCGACCACCACCCGCAGGTCCCACAGCCGGGTTAGGAAGCCTTTGGTGTCCCTTGGAAGGGCTGAGCGAACTTCCCTGGCCTGATTGAAGTTCTCCTCCAGGCTGGTTACATCAAAATTATCAAGGAGATCGGAGAGCCTTCGGTTGAAATTTTCCAGCAGGTTGCGGATCTCCGCGGAATTGCTCGAGAGGATATCTTTCCAGATCGAAAAAGGGCTCGAGGCGATCCTCGTCATGTCGCGAAAGCCCCCGGCTGCGAGGTGGACGGCTTTCTCGCTGTCATCTCCGAGGTCAGCGAGTGAATTGACCAGCTCTACGGCGAGGATCTGGGGCAGGTGGCTGATAGCGGCAGCGATCAGGTCGTGCTTGCCGGGCGTCAGCACCATCACCCTTGCTCCGGTGAGCGAGATGAAATCTCCAAGCTGCCTGACCTCAGGAGAATCTTCCGCACCCTCCGCGGGAGTTAACACGTAGAGAGCATTTTCAAAGAGCAGGGGGTCGGAGGCCTGCACACCGCGTTCCTCGCTTCCGGCCAGCGGATGCCCCCCGATGAAGTGGACCGTATCCGGCAGGGAGCTGGCCGCCGCCTGCATGATCTCGTCCTTGGTGCTGCCGACATCGGTGATGACGGTACCGGGAGCCAGGGCGTCACCGACATCCCCCAGCTCTGCGATCAGCTCGATGATCCTGCTGATAGGAGTGGCCAGGACTACGAGCTGCGATCCCGATACGGCCTCGCCCAGCAGCTTGTAGTCGAAGCCTTCATCGATAAGGCCCTTGCCGATGGCTTCTTCAAGGGGTTCGGGCCGGCTGACGCCACAGATCCTGCCTTCGAACCCGCTTTTTCGCAGGGCCATGGCAAAGGAGCCACCGATCAGGCCGACACCTACGATGGTAATGGATTTGTAGTTTTCTGTTCCGGGCATTGCACTTATTCCCAGCGGGGGAGTCTAACGCCAGCTTGGGCCGGATGGAAGAAAATGGATTGACCCTCTTGCTGCGGGGCTGAAGGCTTCAGCTCAGCAGGGGGGCGTCGAGGCCCTTTTTCCCCAGGGGCTTATCAAAGCGCAGCGAGTATTTTCCCGGGGCGCGACGGCTGATCACCTTTGCCTTGATCTCCGTTTCCGATTCATCGAGGACAACCTTGAGGTCCTGCCCGGGAACGAGGTCCCTGTCGGTAAAGACCGTGGCGCCATTGCGGCTTACATTGACCACCATGGCCTCGAGGATTTCATCCTGGCGCAGCAGTGATGCCCGCAGGCGGGGCAGGGCCGTCCCCTTGCCGTCGTAATTGGCCACGAGCTCGATTCCTCCGTCCTGGTTCATGCAGACGAGGTCCCCGGTTCGAATGCTGCTGGTGGCTCCCTCGACCCCCACGATCGCCGGAACGTTAAGCTCCCGGGCGAGGATTGCGGCATGGCTCAGGTGACCGCCGACCTCGGTGATCAGCCCTGCTGCCCTGCTGAATACGGGGGTCCAGGATGGATCCGTGAACCGGGCGACGAGAATCTCGCCCTCCTTGAAGGAGTCAATTTCATCGGGGCTGTGCAATACCCGCGCAGCGCCCAGCGCCCAGCTGTTACCGGCAACGACCGATCCGCTGAGGTCATGGTCTTCGCTACGGTCCCGTTCACCTTCCGGCGCCCTGGGTTGCAGGTTCTCCAGGTCCTTCAGGGTCAGCCTGGTTTTCAGGTCGACCTTTTCGAACAGGTCTTCCCGGCCCCTGCGGGATTCTGCCAGTTTGAGCAGGTGGGCTGCAGATTCTCCCGCCCCGGCGTTTTCTATTTCTTCAAGGGTGAGATGGAAGATATGGCCATCGAGCTCCAGGCGCTGGTCGAGCTCGAGCAGGAGCCGGCGCAATAGGGCGAACTCGCGCAGGCAGTGGTGCTTGGCCTCTTCCTTGAGAGCCTGGAAATGGCTCGCACGCTCTGCAGCGATCAACGCGATCGAGGAGGGGGGGTGTTCGCTGTCTTCGATTCCGGCAGGCACCGGGTGGTCTTCGCTCGATGATCTCTCGACCAGGTTCGTGAGCAGCTCGGGGTTCTCTGAGTAGCGTGGCGCGGCGAGCTCGTAGTCGTGGGGAGACCGGTGGCCGTAGATATCCAGGAAATCCGCTGCGTCACGTTCTCCCCGCTTGATCGCGGGAAGAAGTGCCATGGTGCTGCTGACGATTGTCTGGGGAACATTGTGCAATACCGGCACCTTTCCCTTCAGGGCGCGCTCGGCTGCGCGCATGTAGAATTCCGCTGCAATGTTGATGATCTCGACCTGTACGTGGGTGCAGGTACACAGGCTCTCTTTCCACTGGCTGAACAGTTCGAGCAGGTCGCTGGTTTCCAGCCGGGAGAGATCGATTGCTTCCCTGATCTTCAGTTCCTGCAGGTAACCTGGCAGGAATCCCTCCAGGAACTGGCGTTTGAGCTTCCAGGCGTCGCGGGTGAGCTGGAACGATGCAAGGAGCCCGGGACCGCTGGCTGAACGTTTCTTCTCCTCGTTGCGATTGATGTAGAGCTGCCCGAAGACCCGTGTCAGGAGGGCCGGGCCATCCTCGCTGGCCTCGTAGGGGATGCCGAGCGTTCTGCAGGCGAGATCCGTACTTCCGCCCGGTTCCCAGAGCGACTGCATCAGCGAGAAGCTCAGTGGGGTCGGCAGCGGCAGGAGCTCGGAGAGCTCGTTCTGATGGAAGACCGTCTCCCCGGCGCTGCCTGTGCGGTCAGCAGCCGTTCGGTCGCCTGTCGCCAGTTCGAGAAGCCGTTTGCGCTCGAGCTCGAAGGTGTCACCTGGCTTGCCGCCTGTTTTTTCCGTGATCCTGGTCGTGACATCGCGGGCCTGGAGAATAAGGAAGCGTTCCTCGTGATAGGCCCATTCGATATCCTGTGGTGATCCGAAGAGCTCCTCAATTTCTGCTCCCAGTTCAACCAGGGGGGCGAGGTCGATCGGGGAGCAATGCTCATCAAGTGCCAGGCCGCTGAAGCGGCCGAAGCGGAAGGATGATGGTGTGGCCGTTCCGCTGACCAGCGCCTCACCCAGCCCCTCGACAAGCTCAACCAGCATACTCCCCGTCTCGCTCGGGTGCTCGGTAAAGAGCACCCCCGCATATTCGGCGGGAACCATCTTCTGAACGACGATCCCGCCGCGCTCCCCGGTTTCGACACCGTAGGAACTGACCCGTCCACCGGATAATGAACTTCTTACCTTTCTGACTGCGTCGAGCAACCCGTCGCGGTCCACGTTCAGGACCGAGTCGAAGATCCCTGCATAGCTTTTGCTGGATCCATCTTCGTTTAGGCCCGAGCTGCGTACGGCAGCCTTGTCGATTCCGGCCGCTTTCCAGGCAGCCTCAACATCGACAGCCTCCCGGGCCGCAAAGTCGAAATCTTCTCCCCCCTCGTCGAGCATTTCCGCCGTCAGCACGAACCCACCCGGCACCGGGAAACCTGCCTGGATCATGATGCCCAGGCGGGCAGCCTTGTTCCCGCAGCCGCCGTAAGCGGCCGAATCGGCAAGATTCACCACGTCTCCATGTTCCCCCCCGGGCTTGTGGACAGGGGCGGGATTGTTTCGGTTTGTAATGAAATGACTGAAGAGGAGTGTCTGCAGGAGCCCGGTGCCGATACTCAGGACCAGGTAGAAGTTAACCGCTGCGCTGAAGTTGTAGCTGATGGCAAACAGCAGGGCGCCAAACCCAACCGCCATGGCCAGTTTCTTCTTCGCTGAACCGCCGGCGCTCAGCAGCACGTGTGCAAGGACGGCGCAGGCGAGGCAGAGAGGGAGCAGCAGGAGGGGGTCGGGGGCCGAGAGGTCCGGTATCCAGCCGAGGGAATCGCCGTTGGAGGTGCCGATTGCGTTGATGGCGGTGCAGAATAGAAGCATCACGAACACCTGGAGCCCGGTGGTCAGGAGATTCATCACCGGGGTGATACCGTTTTTCTTTCTCAGGGCGTTG
>JAYGDV010000190.1:0-2905 GCA_046582735.1 Planctomycetota bacterium | reverse complement strand
GCGGAAGGTAAGCCGGGTCGGAAATAAAAGCGTCAATCCCGGGATTCTGCAGCCCGATGGAGTTCAGCATCCCCGACGCCGTCTCCCAGGTACGCGGCAGCGGGTTGCCCTTGCGTGGCTCGAGGGAAATGCTCTTGCCGACGATCCCCCCGTAGATCGATGGATCGACGAAAGACTCCACCTCCCGGCCGTAGCCGAAGGTGCCCGAAGCGCTCAGGATGGGATTTTTCAGCTCCAGAGAGCCGATCCGGGTTTTCAGCGATTCAGCCATGAAAAAAGAACACCTGCGAGTAATAAACCATTCAAGAGGGCTGATTATAGCACCACTGAGAGCCCCCTGAAACCGCGCTAAGAGCCTCCGGCAGGCTCTTTGAACATTGCCCTGCAAACCCTCGCGCACAGGTTACAGGGGCTATTGTGCCGAAGTAATAAAAGAGTGGACAAAATTTGTACATCCACCCGGCAAGCCTGTTCCGGTAATGCTGCAGGAGTCCCTGCCAAGCCGCCATTGTAGACTATTGAAATGCTCCATTCGATCCACCGCCTGAAAAATCGCCGCGCCCGCCCGGGAGAACAATAACATGCCTCCAAAATACGCATCTGCTCTACCGGGTAAGGAGCAGGACAGACTGACGAAGATGGCTGAGCTCGATGAAAAAATCGGCCTGCTTCAGAGGCAAAAGCAGGAACTCGAAAAAGCTACAGCAATCCCCACCGGTACCTTCGAAGCCTGTCTCGAGTCCTACCTCACACACATCGAGGTCGAACGTGGATTCTCGCGGCATACCATCGCCGCCTACCGCAAAGATTGCCGCACCTTCCTCGATATCTTCAAGCTGGGAGCCTGGCTCGGCCGTTTCCTCGCCGAAAAAAAACAACCTCCTGCCCTCGAGAGAAACTGTGAATGGTTCCTGCGCTCACTCAGAAAAGACAGGGCCTTCAACATCGACCAGGCCACCCCCGGCACCAGGAACATCGATGCTTTCCTCGGAATCCTGGCCCGCGCCGGAGAGGAAAAAGACCAGGCCCTCCTGTCTGAAAAGGAGCTCCCTGGTTTCCTGGCCGAGGTCAAAGAGAATGGCCTGGAGGCGGAGATCCAGCGCACCGGCAAGACCCTCGAAGAGCTCGTGAAAACGCCGTACTGCGAGACCCAGCGGTTACCCGGTGAGCGCGAGATCATCGATTTCGTCAGTGAGTTGCGCAAAGCCGGCCTGGCCGACTCAAGCGTCCAGCGCTGCTTCTGCGCCGTGCGCACCTTCTTCAAGTTCCTGGTCCGGGAGGGGGTTATAGGAGAGGATCCCTCAGCGGAGCTTCCCATCCCCCGCAAAGGAAAATACCTGCCCCATGTGCTGGGAGAAGAAGAGGTGATCCGCCTGCTGGAGGCTGAGCTCGACCCGGCGCCGCGCCATCCCCAGAGGAACAAGGCGCTGCTGGAACTGCTCTATGCCTCGGGGCTGAGAGTCGGTGAGGCCTGCGGGCTGCAGCAGAACAATGTCCGTCCAGACCTCGGCATCATCAAGTGCAAGGGCAAGGGCCAGCGTGAGCGTATCGTTCCTACCAGCAAACGGTGCCTGGCTGCCATCGCCGCATACTGTGAAGATGAACGTCCGGGACTGCTGGGCGGAAACGAGACAGGACTGCTCTTTTTGAGCCGTGGCGGGCAGGAGCTGGGCCGGGAGGTGGTCGCCGACATTATCCGCAGGTATGCCCTCGCTGCCGGCCTCGCAGGAAAGATCACTCCTCACACCCTGCGCCACTCCTTCGCCACCCACCTGCTGCGTGGGGGCGCCAACCTGAGAATCGTCCAGGATCTCCTCGGCCATAAAAACGTGATGACCACCGAGATCTACACCCACATTGAGCGATCCGAGTTGAAAGAGCTCCACCGCCAGTTCCACCCGCGCGGCTGAATCAGGCCCGGGGCTCTGACCCGCTGTCCCACCAGTCGGCATTTTCGGAATCCAGCAGCCCGGCAGACTCGTAGGCCTCGTAGCGGTTGAGGATGCGCCGGGCATAGGCGGCGTAGTAGCTCCTGGGGTAGAGACGCACCATGCGCCTCAGCAGCGGCAGAGCTTTTTTTACCGACATGCGGCGCTCGACGCAGATATAGACCGCCCTGTACATCAACCTGGCCTGCTCCGGCCCGGTATCGAGGCTGTCGGCAGCCTTTCGGTACTCAGAAATTGCCGAATCGAGCGCTTCGAGCCGCAGATAGGAATCGGCAAGCTGTTCGCGCCGGCCGGCATCGAGAGGGTTCCCCGCCAGGTCCCCCAGGCACTCCTCCACAAACTTCCACTCATCCGCCCTGGAGCGCTCCTTTTCAGGTGCACTGCCAACCGGCCCCCTGCTGAAAGAGGTGACCATCCTGCCACCGTGAAAAAGCGCTATGTAGATCCATACAGGGGCATGGCAGAAGGAAGCTGCCAGGAAAAGCAGCCCCTGGAAGCTCAGGTGAAACTCCGGATAATGCTCCATCGCCGAAACCGCCACGGCAGGAATTGCCGAGGCAAAGCTCAACAACAGGGCACCAACCTGTGCCCAGGAACTGCTGCGAAGGGTCTTCGAACAAAGAAAAACCGAAGCCGTACAGAGTCCTGCAGCAGCATATACGGAACATGCGATCACATAACCTGGGAAACCCATGCAGTTACTGTAACCTCTTTCAGGATAATAAGCTACAGCTATAGGGCAGGCCACGAATCGGGCCGATTTGACGATTTGCCAATCCTGTCCTATTCTTTAGTGGCGTTCAGCAATGGTTGCCTGCCGCTTGAGAAGAGCAGCAGGGAGTTCCATTGGCCAGGGCCGGCCGGAATTACGGCAAGGCAAGGCAGGCGCCATTCAATTCGCCCCCAACCCACGTTCCACGGGCTCATTCCGTTTGCAGGTTTGAGCCCTTTTTTTA
>JAYGDV010000119.1:0-1877 GCA_046582735.1 Planctomycetota bacterium | reverse complement strand
CGCCTGGAGAACGAAACGATCGATATCTCCAAGTGCCCAGGAGCGATCGGAAGTTACGGGAACCGCGGGACGGGTCGGTTTCCTGAAAGCCCAGAACTGGCGGCCCTTGGCGATATCGATGGCTCGGGTGATGGGCTTGTCGGCCTTGCTGCCTTTACGCGGGTCAGGTGCCCCCATGCGTACCCACCTGGTGAGGATAGCGATCTCGGAGTCCGAGAGCTTTTCCTTGGGCGGCATCTCGGAGTCTTCATCTTCGTACTTCACGGCCTTGATCAGCAGGCTCTTTTCAGGGGAGCCGGCTACGATGGCGGGCCCGGAGTCACCGCCGTCCATCCAGCCGGCCTGGCTGTCGAGGTAGAGGCCGCCCTTGACCTTGGTGGCTTTTTTCGAGTGGCACTTGTAGCAGTGCTTTGCCAGCAGGGGGCGAACGCTCTTTTCGAAAAAGGCGCTTTCTTTTGCCGTGAGCTTTTGAGCTTGGAGGTTGCTCGTTGAGCAAAAAAGCAGTGCGAGGGCAGAGAGGAATAAGGCTGAAAACTTACTCATGTTGTTTCTTCGTCTCCTGAAAAAGGGCCACTATTAGTTTATTGCAGGCAAACCCCTCATCTACACAAGTTTTTGGGCGAGAAACGGCTATTTCAGGTGGGCTGAACGTTTTGAAGGGGAAATAGGCCGGAAAACCCTGACCCGTAACGACTTAAGGGCTTGGATTTCTCCGGCCGGATCAGCAGGTTCTTTCTTCGTCGCAGCCCGGAGTGGTCCGTGTCGCTGATGCTGAAATATCCCTGTTCAGAATGTCCTGGCGAAGAGCAGGGCGTCGACCAGGTCGTTGTCGCGCCTGAGATGCTCTCGCAGGAGTTCCTCCTTGCTGAAGCCGGATTTTTCAAGGAGCCGGATGCTCGCCTGGTTGTGAGGATAGACCAGGGCCTCGATGCGTTGGAGATCCCAGCGCTTCCGGGCGTATCGGCAGGCCGCCTCGACGACCTCGGTCATGATTCCCAGCCCGCGAAAGGGTGAGCCGAGCCAGTAGCCGATCTCGGTCTTTTGTTGCGCTTGAAGACGGCGGAAATCAAATCCGCCGGCGAGCTCGTCGTCACAGCGGATCGCGAATTGCCTGGTCTCGCCATGCTCTCGAGTCGTCTGGTTGACGAACCGCAACCACCTGTCGGCATCTTCCCGGGTATAGGGGTGGGGGACCGAGGTGAATTCGGCTATGGAAGGGTCGTTCAATAATTCAGCCAGGGCATCCCGGTCCCCGGGTTGAAATCGGTTCAGCAGCGGCACGGTTCTTTCAACGGAGGGCTCCAGCATCACGCCTCTCTATTTCTTTTTCGTTTCAGCCCCGATTCGCCAGAGTGGAGGAGCCCTGAAGTTCTCACGCCCGCTGCCGTAGGGGGCGACTTTGACCTTGCCGGCGAGTTTCTCAAACCCCTTGAGTTCCTTCGCCAGGCGGCTGAGGACAGTCGGGTTTGCGGCGCTGACATCCTTTCGTTCAGTCGGGTCGGTATCGATCCTGTAGAGCCTTCCATCGATGAGCTTCCACTGCTGGCTGATGACTGCCTTCTGGCCGAGATAGAAAATTCTCTCGGGAGCCTTGGTCTTACCTCGAAGAACACCGCTGAGATCGATTCCATCCAGCGGCTTGCCGCCGCCGGGTTTCTCTCCCCCGGCGAGTCCCAGCAGGGTCGGCAGAACATCGATGTAACCCATCAACGTGTCGAGCTTGCGAGAGCCCTCGAGGCCCACGGGCCAGCGGATCACCGCTGGTACCCGCACTCCTCCCTCGCGGACCGTGTGCTTGGATCCCGGCAGGGGTCTGTTGCTGCCGCCGATTTTGAGGGTGGCTCCGTTGTCGCTGAAAAAGAGGACGATCGAGTTCT
>JAYGDV010000102.1:0-8256 GCA_046582735.1 Planctomycetota bacterium | reverse complement strand
GTATCGAGTTCCTGCTCGATGAGGCTTCTTTTGAGGAGAAGTTCACAGACCTCTATCCTCTCGACCCGCTTGAATTCGTCGCCAAGCGGTCCTACCAGGAGAGGCTCCGCTCGGCGCAGGAACGTACCAACCTTCCCGATGCCTGTGTAGTTGGAACGGGCAGGCTGGATGGGATTTCGGTCGTTTTCGGAGTGAGCGATTCGCGTTTTCTTCGTGGAAGCATGGGCTCGGTGGTGGGTGAAAAGATCCGGCTTGGAATTGACCTGGCCAGGGAGAAATCTGTTCCCTTTATTTTTGTGAGCGGTTCTGGAGGGGGGGCCCGCATGGACGAAGGGATTCTCTCTTTGATGCAGATGGCCAAGACCAGCGTGGCCCTTGCCGAGCTGGACCGTACAGGCGGGCTCTTTATCTCCGTGCTTACCAATCCCACCATGGGAGGGTGCATGGCCAGCTTCGCGGCTCTTGGTGACGTCATCTTCGCCGAGCCTGAAGCGCTGATCGGATTTGCAGGGCCGAATGTGATCAAGGAGACCATCAAGTCTGAGATCCCCGATGATTTCCAGAGCTCTGAATTTCAGCTCGAGCACGGTTTTATCGACCGGATTGTCAGTCGCGGAGAGCTTCGCTCGGTGATGGCCCAGGTGATGCGTTTGCTGGGCTGTGACCAGGCGGCCTGAATACCTGCTTCGGCATTTTCAAGGTCCTGATATCTTCCTCTGATTTGCCCCTCAGGCACCTGAAATCACCTCTACATAAAAGTTGTGAAGACCTGCAGGCTTCCGGTCGATACATGGGAACCTGAACGTGGAAGGCACAAATAGACTTTCGCGAAGCAAACCCGCTGATCGGGGTTGAGAGAATTTAGATAAGACAGAAATTCCTGAGGTGCAAAATGGACCGGGGCAGAATATTAATTCTTGGAGAGACCAAGGAAAACAGCTTTGAGCTGAGGAACCTGTTTGATAATCACCGGTTCGAGCTCGAGATCGCCCTCAACAAGGATATCGGCAAGACGGTTTTGTCGACTCGCATGATGAACCTGCTCGTCATGCACAGCGAAACGATTAACGAAGAAAGTGCCGAGTTCTTCTCTTACCTCTCCGGCCGGGGAATCTCCCTTCCCCTGATGGTTCTGGGAGAGGACGCAGCGACCTGCAGTGAGAAGATTGATTACGATGGGCCCGTCGCCTGCTTTGAAAAGCCATACCCTGTGGCGGATGTGCTGGATCACCTGGCGGATCTTTGAGGCAGAGGCAGACGGACTCGTAATCGGGGTGAAGTGTCCCGGAAGGGAATTGGGTTAGCAGCCGGCGATCATCGCCGGCTGTTTTTTATCCATTTTCGTTAGCCTTCTGTTAGGAGGCATTATTTCGGGGTACTTCAAAAGAGGGCATTGGGGGCTTATCATGTCCTTCATGTCTCTCTCAAAAGAGCTTAGAGAACTGGAGGCGCAGGGGATTGACCTGGTCGAGATCCTGGGCCAGGACAGGCACCTCGATTCTCCGCAAGCGCTTCAGCGGATTATCGCGCAGCTGTCCTGTTCCGATGACGACCTCTACGTGGAGCTGCTCTTCCAATTGACCTACCGCCGCTTTCCCCGTGAGGAGGCTGAGCGGATCTGGGGTGGAATAACAGGCCACAAGAGGGAGCTCGCACAGGCACTCGGCCGCGAGGTCGGGTTCCGGGTTGCTGCCCTCGATTACCTTTTCTCGGTGGAAAAGATTCTGCAGGGAGTTCGGCTGGTGGCTCGCCCGGAGTTCGAGAGCATTCTCAGCTTCGTCAATGTCGACGAGGTTACGGGTGTCTACAGCAGGCGGTATTTTAATGAGAGGCTTGCCGAAGAGCTCGCCAGGGCTCGCAGGTATTCCCATCCTCTCAGCATCCTGATCATCGACCTGGATAATTTCAAACAGGTCAATGATCTCTGCGGCCACATGGAGGGAGATTCCGTGCTGCGCCGGGTGGGCAGGATGCTGATGGACACAACCCGCCAGGCTGATGTGGTCTGCCGTTTCGGAGGGGATGAGTTTGCCATCCTTCTTCCTGAAACAGGAGCCGATGACACCGAGCGGACAGGGGAGCGGATTCGCCTGGCGGTGGCGGAAGTTGAGATCCCGGGTGATAACGAACTCGGCAATCCTACCCTCAGCATAGGAGGGGCAACTTATCCGGAGAGCTGTGAAGAGGCAGAGGAGATGCTGGCGCTTGCCGACCAGATGTGCCTGGATGCCAAGCGTGCCGGAAAGAACTGTGTGCGGATTGCGGCTAAAGTTGAAGCCTCTGGGGATGAGGATGAGGCCTGATTTTCCGGCACTCTGCCCGGAGCAGCAGCCCCGGTAATTTCCTGCTTTCCCCCAACCGGGCAAAAGGAATGAAATCGGGGTCGCTAAAGTTTTCCTGCAGGGCTATTTTGGGGGCCAAGGCGGAGAGTGAACTTATGCGTCATATCCTGAGTGTTTCAGCGGCCTGCCTCCTGGCGGCTCTGATTTTCCCAATGCCCTGCGAGGCCGAAGATGCGGTCTCCCCATTGGGGCGGTGGACGCTTGACCGCAAGCATGTTCGGGGTACTCGCCTGCGGCCGAGCGCCGGAAAGCTTACCGGCAGGATTTACGGGAAGGCCACCATCTCGAAGGAAAAGCCCGGTGCGCTGGTATTCGGGGGCGAAAAGAGCAGGGTGCTCCTGGCGGAGCGAATTGACGCCGGTTTTCTGCCCGTGAAGTCGATCACGGTGAGCGGCTGGGTCATGGTGCGTGAGGTCCGGGAGTGGTGCGGAATACTGTCCGCCCTCCAGGATAACGGAAATTTTGAAAAGGGCTGGTGCCTCGGTGCCAATGGCAGCCGTTTCTTCTTCTGTCTCTCGAGCACGGGAAGTGATGATGGGGATGGCAAGCTGACCTACCTGAATGCTCCAACCGATTTTGTCCCGGGGTATTGGTACCATGTTGCGGGCACCTACGATGGGGCCTCCCAGAAGCTCTATGTAGATGGGAAGCTGGTGGCAACGTCCCTCGAACAATCCGGCACGATTAATTATCCGGGGAAGGGGTTTTTCGTGCTGGGTGCCTACCAGGACAACGACGAGCTCTATCCCCTCGCCGGCAGTATCCAGGAGGTGTCACTTTATTCAAGCGCGCTGGGAGCCGGGGAGATCAAGGAAGGGTTTGAGCTGAGCCGAAAGCTCTTTCCCGGGGCGGAGGAGGATGCACCCCGTGTGGCAGGGTGGCCGACCTATCTGCATGACAATGAGCGAAGCGGCGTCACCCCCGAGGGTCTTGAACTGCCTTTGCGGGAATCGTGGAAATACAAGACCGGGCGGATGCCCCGGCCTGCCTGGCCACCTCCGGCTAAGCAGGATTTCTGGAACAACAAGGCCCAGCTGAAGGCGAGGGTTACCTATGACAGGGCCTTTCATCTTGTCGCAGGCGAGGGGAATATCTATTTCGGTTCCTCTGCCGATGACAAGGTCTACTGTATCGATGCACAGAGCGGGCAGGAGCGCTGGAGCTTTTTCACAGAAGGCCCTGTACGCCTGGCTCCTGCCTATGCGGAGGGAAAGCTCTATTTCGGATCCGATGATGGAAACGTCTATTGCCTTGATGCGGGCAGTGGGAAGCTGAGGTGGCAGACCCGCCTGGCTCCGAGGCAGAGGCGGGTTCCGGGCAACGGCAGGGTTGTTTCGGTCTGGCCGGTTCGCTCGAGCGTCCTGGTAGAGGGACGCCTGCTCTATTGCTGTGCCGGCCTTTTTCCAAGACAGGGAGTCTACTATTGCGCCATCGATGCCCGCAGCGGAAAAATCGTGACCCGCAAGAAGGTGTCGATTTCTCCGCAGGGATACCTCTGCCGCCAGGGCGAGAAGATATCGATTTCCCAGGGGCGCTCACCGGATGCCTTTGTCGCTTCGCTGAAAAGAAAAGGTAAGGGGAAAAAAGAACAGCTCACCTCCATCTCACGGGACTTCAGCTTCTCGATCATTGGTGCCGGCGAACTTCGATTCGCCGGAGGGAATGGGCGAGTTGCGGCCTTCTCATCTTCCGATGGAAGGAAACTATGGGAGGCCCCGGTTGAAGGGGACGCCTATTCGCTTGCTGTAGCCGGGGGGAGTCTCTTTGTAAGCACGTCTGCCGGGTCGATCCATTGTTTCAGACCTGCAAAGTCGGTGTCACCCGGCAGCGAAAAGAACCCCCTCCAGCCGCCGCGGGAACAGCCCCTTGCGGGCGCAGGCCCGTCTTCAAAAGCAGCCGGGACGATCCTGGAGATCGCCGGGCTGCAGAAGGGCTACTGCTTTGTTCTTGATTGCCAGGATGGAGAGCTCGCACTCGAGCTTGCCCGGCAGACGGAGCTGCAGGTAGTTGCCGTCTGTGCGGATTCGCGGACAACTGCCCGGGTAAGAAAAAAGCTCGATGACGCAGGGGTCTATGGCCGGGCGGTGGTGCACGAAGGTTCGCTCTCCGGGCTGGGCTATGCTGATTACCTGGCAAACCTGGTTGTCTTTGAGGGAGTCCTTTCCGGCGGCAGGTCTTCAAAGGAAATGGCCGCGGTCACCAGGCTCCTCAAACCCGGGGGAGGGATCGCTGTTGTGGGAGCATCCGCAGGCAGGGATTCCGGCGTTCGCAGGTTCCTCTCTTCTGCAGGCCGCAGCTGGCAGCGGCACAAGCAGTTCGATGGAGTGTGGGCCTCGATGAAAACCCCGGCACTCAAGGGTGGTGGAGAATGGAGCCATATGTACGGGGATTCGGGCAATACTATCTGCAGTGGGGACAAGCTGGTCAAGGGCCCCTTTGACCTGCAGTGGTACGGCCGGCCGGGACCACGCAATCTGGTTGACCGTCATCACAGGACCGTGGCGCCCCTGGTAAAGGATGGCCGTATGTTTCTTTCCGGCAATGACAGAATCATCGCAACCGACTCGTACAACGGAGCTCCCCTCTGGGACAAGGTGATCACAGGGACCCGCCGGATCGGGGCGGTGAGAGACAGCGGCAACATGGTGGTCTCCAGCAGGGCTCTCTATGTCACCGCCGGGTCGGAATGCCTTGCGCTTCAGCTGGACACCGGCAAGCGGCTCGAAAGCTACCGCGCTCCGGAGGCCGAGGATGGATCAGCGCGGCACTGGGCCTGGATCGCGTCGGAGAAGGACAGGTTGCTGGGCTCCTCGGTGCGACCGGGTTCACTGAGAACAGAGATCGGCAAGGGGAAGATCCTCGATGTTTACGAGGACTCCAAGGGCATCGTCTGCAGTGTTTCCCTCTTCTCTATCGACACAGCCACCGGCAAGCGCTCCTGGCTCTACCGGCCGACAGGTGGCGCAGTGATCAACACGACCATCGCGGTGGCAGGGGGGCGGGCCTGGTTTGTCGAGAGCCGCAATGCCGCGACCCTGGCGGGGCCGATTGACCGCTACCCGCTTGAGAAGCTGCTCAAGCAGGGAGCGGATCTCGTCTGTATCTCTACCGAAAACGGAAAGGTCAACTGGAGAAGACCGCTTGCTGATCTCAGGGCGAGGAACTGCCTCTTTCTGAGCTCTTCAGATGGCGTGCTGGCGATGTCGGGTTCTCGCAACGAGGCCGGTACGGTGCGTTATGACCTCTCGGCCTTCGATGCCGCCGGCGGAAGGCGGCTGTGGACCCACAGCCAGGACACCGGGCTTAAGACTGGTGGAAACCACGGCGAGCAGGATCATCGCCATGCGGTCATCGGCAAGGTGCTCTATGCCGAGCCCTTTGCCTATAATTTGCGTACAGGGAAACCCGTCAGTGGGTGGAAATGGAACAAGGGCAAGCGAGGGGGGTGCGGTAACGTCTCTGCATCCCTGTCGAATCTTTTCTTCCGGGACGGGACAGCATCTTTCTTCGACCTCTCCCGGGGAGTTCATGGCAAGGTCACCGATATCAGCAGGCCGGGATGCTGGATCAACATGATCCCCGCCGGCGGGCTCCTGCTCATCCCCGAGGGCAGCTCCGGCTGCACCTGCAATTACGCCGTCCAGGGCTCGATGGCTTTTGTGCCGGCCCGCTGAGGTGGGTTCGGCTGCGGGAGTCTTGACAGGCAGTGTATGATCGGGCCTTTCAGGGTATGCTCTGACGGCGCGGGTTGATTGTCCGGACAGGATTCGAGTTCATGGCAGGTAATACACAGCTTCTCTACCTCTGCTGCAGCGTGCTGATCCTGGCCGCGGTGCCGGTGATCTACCGGCTGTGCCGGGGGCGGCGCCAGGCACTCACGGCCCTCGATGGGTTCGTATTTGTTTCGATGGGAGGCATTATCCTGCTCGACTTCCTGCCGCATGCCATCGAGGAGGGTGGCTGGCTTTGTGTGCTCTTCGCGGCGGTCGGTGTCGGCTTGCCGACGATGATCGAGAGACGGGGTCATAAGCTCGGCGAACATTTTCATCGCCTGGCGCTCTACCTCGGTTTGCTGGGGCTCCTGATCCACTCGATGCTTGACGGCGCCGCTCTAGCGATTTCTGCCGGTGACTCCACTCTTCCTATCGCGGTGATCCTTCATCGTCTCCCGGTCGGGCTGACGGTCTGGTGGCTGGTGCGCTGGTCGAAGGGGCGGGGTACAGCCCTGCTCCTGCTGGGTGCCCTTGGAATCCTGACGGCCCTGGGTTATTTCACCGGGGCGGAGTTTCTTGCCGGGCTGAAAGGCAGTGGGCTGGCGTGGTTCCAGTCCCTGGTGGCAGGTTCTCTCTTTCACGTGGTTCTCCATCGCCCGCATGGAGCCTTCCCGGAGGAAGCTGATTCAGCGCCGGGGCGGAAATTACCCCTCTGCGCCTCCGGCGTCGGGGGCTTCCTCGGGCTGGGATTGCTGATCTTCGTGCTCTCGGGTGAACACGCTGGTGAGGCGCATACCCACGAGGCTTTCTGGCATTCATTTCTCAACCTTGCCCTGCAGAGCGCTTTCGCCCTCCTGCTGGGTTATTTCCTGGCCGGCCTGGTGGCGGTTTTTCTTCCTGTTTCATCGGTGCGCTGGCTTGGCAGGGGCTCCTCTGCCAGCCAGGCTCTTCGGGGTGTGGCCATCGGGCTTCCGCTGCCGGTCTGTTCCTGCGGCGTGGTACCTCTCTACCGGGCGCTGGTGGAGCGTGGTGTGCCGGCGACCGCTGCACTGGCTTTCCTTGTAGCCACACCTGAGCTTGGGATCGACGCGGTTCTTCTTTCGCTACCCCTGCTGGGTGTTTCTTTCACCCTGATGCGAATTGTGGCTGCCGCAGTGCTGGCCCTGGCGGTCGCCGTGATTGTTGGCCGGACCATATCAGCGCGGCATCCCGCTGCAGGGACAGTTGCCGACTCTGAGCCAGGAGCGCCAGCTGGAGGGCTGCTGGATAAGTTGTCTGGAGGGATCAGGACCGGGCTGGGCACCCTTGTGGATCACACTGGCCCCTGGGTACTCGTCGGACTGGTGGTGGCCACGCTGGTCGGGCCGCTGGTTCGGGACAGCTGGCTTGTCGGGGTCGATCCGTACCTGCAGGTCCTGCTTTTCGCCGTGCTTGGAATTCCTGTCTATGTCTGTGCCTCCGGGGCCACTCCGATGGTCGCCGTTCTCCTGGCCTGCCAAGTTTCTCCCGGGGCGGCCCTGGCGTTTCTTCTCACCGGGCCTGCTACCAATGTCGTGACCTTCGGGGTAATTGCAGATCTGCATGGCCGCAAGGCCGCCGGTTTTTTCTGCATCGTGATGGCGGCCCTTGCCGTGGTGATCGGGTTTTCGGTGAACAGTATATTCCACGATTTCAAACCGCTGGATCTGCAGGTGGATCATGATCATCCAGCCGGGTGGCTGGACTACACATGCCTCTGGGTCCTGGGAGGTCTCTTTCTGCTCTCCCTGCTGCGCAGGGGGCCGCGGGAGGTAGTCGGGAGTGTCTTCAGCGTCGAGGCTCTCAGTGGGGCGGAGGGGGGAGATGAAGAAGAGAAGCATGACTGCTGCGCCGGGGGAGAAGATCCCGCGCCGCCCGAAAAGGAGGAGCCCGGAGGCTGTTGTGGAAAAATTGAGGTTCACTGATGTTAAGACGGCGGCTTGCCATTTTCCGGAGAAGAGTCCTTGAATGATCCTATTGAGATGAGCGGAGAATCCGCGAGCCAGCTCAGTCTTGCCGATGCCCAGGCGCGTGTGGACCGCTGGATCAGCGAGGTTGGGGTCCGCTATTTTTCAGAGCTGACCAACCTGGCCCAGTTGGTGGAGGAGGTGGGAGAGGTTGCCCGGATTCTTTCGCGAACCCATGGAGACCAGAGCTTCAAGGACAGTGAGAAAGATCTCGAT
>JAYGDV010000087.1:0-2107 GCA_046582735.1 Planctomycetota bacterium | reverse complement strand
AGGTAGAAATCGAGGGGATCCTTGAGCCCTTTCACCCTCTTGTCGAGGCGGGTCAACAGCAGCTTTTTCCCCTCGCGGGAAGGGATCGGGCGGACCTCGAGGATATCCTGCTTGCGGATAGAGGTGATTCCGCCACTGATGAGATTGAGCCTGTAGCTGTCGAGGCTCTCCTCGACGGCGGTGCAGATATGCTCACTCTTATTTGCATGAACGACCATCTTCAATGCGGGAGCCTTGCCGACCTCACGTGGCTCCAGCTTCTGCAGGATCCGGATGCGGGCCTCCAGTTGCCGTGCCTTTTCTCGAACCAGGCCCTGTTTGTTTTCAACAAGCTGCCGGGCAGCGCGGCTGGCATCGGGCAGCTTGTGTTCCTCGATCAGGCTGGAGATCTTTTCCAGCTCCGCCTCCTCGGCTGCGCTGACGGAGAGGTCGATCGGATCGGGAGTCTTGACCGGGGGAGTTATGGGTTGCGGCGTAACCGGCTCGACCTGTTCAGGTTCCCATCTTGCGGGTTCTACAGGGAGGGTAACAGGCTCTCTCCCGGCATTTTCACGGGGTTTTCGCCCGGTAATGCCGGCCGGGGCCTCCCGGCCGGATTTTCCATTCTGGAACTGCCTCCAGCCCATGACAATGCCGCAGGCGATGGAGATGAAGGCGATAAAAATACAGGTGGACTTAAAATCCACTTTACTGGCTCCACGGGTACTGGTTCCGAAAATACTCTCTGTCTGATTTTAACAGAACGGGAGGGGTTCCGTTCGGGAATTCGGTTTGTTCACTTCAGGCGGAAACTCATAGCCCGCGGTAGGCGGTAGTTCTACAATAAGATCCGGATAAAGGTTCTGTGAGGGCTTGCGGCTGTTGCCTTAGCCCTCTTGGTGAAGGCATAAAAAAAGGCCTTCGACCGAGAGGGGAAAAGTCGAAGACCCTTGTGAAACTAACATGTGATCCCCCATCTATCGGCGATCAGCCCCTGAATCTTGACCCCAGTTTTCCCCAGGAGTTCTTCCCCAATGAAAAGTCGAATTTGCCAGCTACTCCTGCCCGCTCTTTTCGTGGCCGGTTGCCTTCCTGTGGGCCATCTCTTCGCTGCCCAGGAGGGCAAGGGGAAGAAAAAAGACGAGCCGGCCCAGCAGAAGGTTCGCACTCCGCAGGAAATCCTGAAGGTTCTGCAGGAGAGGATGAAGGTGCTCAGGACGGCCTCGATCGAGTTCAGGATCTCCGGCATCCTTGAATTCGCCGATGCTCCCTGCAAGGAAACGGTGGACTACCTCTCCAGGCTCTACTCCACCGAGAAGAATGCCGGGGTCCACATGGCGATCACCCAGACCCTGGGGAAAATCGGCTCGGATGCAGCCGTCAAGGTCGTGATTCTCAAGGGTTTACCGCTCCTGGAGAACAATGCCTTCAATATCACCGCGGTTGCGCAGGCACTGGAAAACCGGCTTGAATCCAAGGCCGAGCAGTGGCTGCTCAAATCAGGGCTGAAGGCTTCCAGCCTGCGCCGGCATGAGCCGGTCTGGATCAGGGTTGTTGTCGCCGTTGCGGCCTTCACCAACTCCCAGCGGGTCACCTTTCTCGGGCGCGAGTTGCTGACCAGCAAGTCTCCCAGGGTGATGGCGGCGATTCTCGATGCGCTCGAGGCTACCGCCGATAAAAAAATCGTGAGCCTTGCCGGAAAGCTGGTGAATCACAAGGATCCCGGCGTCCAGGTTGCGGCCATGAGCCTGCTCTACAGCCAGGGAGGAAGCAGGGAGAAGAAGCTCTTTGAGAAGGGGATCAGGAACCGTGCCTGGCAGGTACGTCTCCTGAGCCTGCGTACGCTGGCGCGCCTGAAACACCGCAAGATCATCGATTACTCCATCAGGGCCCTCGATGACCCGGAGCCGAAGGTGCAGGTCAACGCCGTCAGGATCCTCCTTGATCGAGGTGGCCGTGAGGTCATCATGCCGCTGATTCTCCATATCGACAAGGCCAACGGGCGGGTCAAGGATGACATTGTCGATGCCCTCACCCGGCTTACCGGTAAAGACCTGGGGCCCTCGACCTTCCAGTGGGAAGGCTGGTGGGAACAAAAAGGCAAAACCATCAAGACGTTGACCCGGGG
>JAYGDV010000028.1:0-1851 GCA_046582735.1 Planctomycetota bacterium | reverse complement strand
CCCGGAGGGCATGAGCTTGCGGGTCTTTGAAACGCGACGGAAAAAGACCAGCGACAGCAGGGCGCTGGCTCCAACCGCGACCCACATCAGATCTTGCCACCAGGACACCAGAAGAACGGCAAAGCTCAGAACCCCGGCGACCAGGGAGGGCTTCGAGCCCCACTTCTTGAATCCGTACCACCCGCCAAGCCCCATAAGGATAGCGTAAGCCAGGACCACCAGTTCGTGATCCTCCGGGATCGATAAGGATAAAAACATATGCACTCCTTTGGCGCCCTTGGCGGGACACTAGCTTGCAGGCCCCCTGCAACGGGTTTAGATTGCTTTCATTCAGAGATTCAGAACGGAAAAGATATGAACTGGTTACCTTACGCTGCCATGGCAGCAGGACTCATGGCCCTGTTCTTCATGGGCCTTGGATACATCTGGGTCAAGATCGACAAGGACGACCCGGATGATGATGAAAGTTGAAGTTGGCGGGGTTGTCAAGGCTCCTCGCGATCACTTAGCCGCCGGCTTCCTGGCGGGATTCTCATACCAGAACACTCCCAGGTTGTCCCTCTCCTCGCAGGTGATGAGGTCGAGATCACCATCCCGGTCCAGATCGCGCAGTTCGATGCGGTCGAACTTGACACCGGCGGGGCCGCTGAGTTCGTGCGGAACCCACTTCTTTCCGGAGCGGCGCAGGTAAAACACCCCTGACTTGCCGCCCGAGGCGCTCTCACAGCTGACCGCGAGCTCCGCAACACCATCTCCATCGAGATCACCCACGCGAACGGCCTTGGCCCTGCCGAAACGGTCGAGGGGATATTCGATCAGCTCCTCGCGCCAGGGCTTGCGCGGATCGGCACCGGCAGTGAGCAGGATAACCCGGCTGGGCTTGGCGGTAACCGCCGCTTCTTTTCTGCCATCGCCATCAAAATCGTAGAGACTGAGAAAAAGCACCTCCTTGCCGGTGGCCCCCATTCGATGCTCTTTCCAGGCGAGGCCCGGATTTTCGGCAACGGCCTTGCGACCGGGATTCTCGAGCCAGAGAACCCCCGGCGTCTTGCCCTTGCGGTCTGAAACCACAACGTCACTGTCGCCATCTCCATCTACATCATGGCTGATAAGGCTCATGATCCAGCCCGCCCGGTACCAGCTATGGAAGGTCCAGGCCCCGAGCTCCCGCGCCCGGGCGGGCGAGCGCAGCCAGCCCACGCAGGCCCCCCCGCCCTTGGCCCCCAGCACCAGGTCGATCCCGCCGGCGCCATCGAGCTCCATCGGCAGGGCGAACATCCACTGGGTCTTTTTATCAACCGCCGGAAAGGAGGTGGTCTCCCAGGCCTTTTCATCGAGAAACCGGCCGGCCGCCGTGGGTGCCCAATGCGCAAAGACCTTGCGATTGCGACCCTCGCAACAGCTCACCACATCGATGGCCCCATCTCCGTCCAGATCGCAGAAAACCGCATCCTCGGGTGACTTGACCCTGCCCACGGTCACCATTGGCCAGGGAGTGGTCACCTTTTTCCGACCGGGGTGAAGATAGGCGCGTATAAGCCCTCCCTCTTCCCAGCCGGTGGCGATGTCCTCAAGCCCATCACCATTCACATCAAGGAAGCGAACACCGTCAGCTCCCCGGGAGGTGTCGTCAATCGTATGGCGAACCCAGGCACCTTCTTCGGCCCCTGAAAACGCACAACAGGAAAAAAATACTGCTGTCAGCAGGCGTAACATCGATTGTCTTTGCGCTCCAGAACACATTACCGGACTCTTCCCGGTCGGCAGGGCCCGGAATCCGGGGACTCCCCCTGTCTTGCATTAGGTTGGCCTTCCAAAGAGTTTGAATCAAGTCCCATCCGGACTCGTCCT
>JAYGDV010000494.1:0-5341 GCA_046582735.1 Planctomycetota bacterium | reverse complement strand
GAAGAAGTTCCAGTTCGGGCCTCGCAGGAAGGTCCCCAGGATAATCAGGGTCACCCAGAGAACTATAAAACCGAAGAGAAAGGTGGAGATCGCAAAACGGCGTTCCTTGAAGGTGTAGTACCCGTTGCCCTTCGGGTTCATATCGATATAAGGAATCGCCATGAGCCCGTTGATGATAAACGTCGGAAAGACTACCCCCGCCAGCCAGGGATCGTAGTAAACGAGCATCTCCTGCAAACCGAGGAAGTACCAGGGGGCCTTGGAGGGATTGGGAGTTTTTACCAGGCTCGCAGGCTCCTCCAGCGGCGCCTTCAGGTAATAGCCCCAGACCAGCAACAGGACGGTGCAGAGAATCAGGACCAGGAACTCCGTGTAAACGAGATCAGGCCAGCAATAGACCCTTCGATTCGATTCACGTTGCTCAAAGGTCGGCAAGCCCTTATCGATCAGGCGGTCATTGATGACCATTTTCCTGAAGGCTACCCAGAGCAGGAAGGCCAGGGAGAAAAACAGGATGGAGATCGGGACGTTATCCGGTTTTCCCACGATGAGCTTGAAATTCTCATCGGTCAGGCTCCAGAAATAGAAAACGACCACAAAACCAAAAGCACTGCCCACGAACCAGCCGCGGGTCCAGATCGCGCGAAACTGGATCATTGCCCAGAAGCCGACCACCGACAGGACGAAGTACGTCGTCGGCTCCAGGAGGCCATCGATGAAATCCTTGATCAGCTCGGGAAGTTGAGGAACGTAGATCGCTAACATGGAGGAAAAACTTCTCTACACAAACAGCTACATGGGGCCTGAAATGCCGCCATCTTTACGAACTCGCCAGAAATGGACGGCTATCAACAAACCGGCCCCTAGCGGTACCGCGATACAATGAAGAACGTAGAAACGCAGAAGCGTGGCAGCTCCAACCGTCTTGCTGCCGAGCAGTCCGAAACGAACGTCACTTCCGGCGGTAACCAGGGAAACATCTCCAAGCTGGATAAAGGCCGCACCGGGGCCCTCATGGCCCATCAGTGGAGTAGCCCGGGCCATGTTGGTACCGACTGTGATCGCCCAGATGGCCAGCTGGTCCCATGGCAGCAGATAACCCGTAAAGCTCAACAGCAGGGTCAATACCAGGAGGATCACCCCCACATTCCAGTTGAACTCACGCGGCGGCTTGTAGGACCCGGTCAGGAACACACGCAGCATGTGCAACCAGACGGTAATCACCATGAGATGCGCTCCCCATCGGTGCAGCTCCCTCATGATTCCGATCGGAACATGGTCCCGCAACGCCTTGATATCGTTGTAGGCATATTCCACCACCGGCCGATAGTAGAACATCAGGAGCACGCCGGTGATCGTCTCTACCAGGAAAAGGAAAAACGTCAACCCACCCATGCACCAGGTGAAACTCATCCGCACTCCGGACTTGCGCACCTTGATCGGGTGGAGATGAAGGAAAACATTCGACAATACGGCCAGGGCCTGGTCGCGGGAATTGTCCGGATACTTATGCCGGAAGATCGACTTCCAGATCTGGCTGTCGGTGATGAACTTCATGAGACTCAAGGCATCGACCTCGCATTCGATGGAGGCGAAGAATCGCCCCCCCACTCAGACCGCAGGCTGTAAGCTGTAAAAATCATGCTGTGTACTCCATCGCCAGGAACGCGTCGGCGTCTTCCCACTGCCCCTTTTCCTGCTGGAACTTCTTGCTCTTGTCAATCTCCAGCTGGCCATCGGGAGCAAGGCTGACCTTGAATCTCTCGAGGGGTCTCGGAGCAGGCCCCTCGAAGTTGATGCCACTGGAATAAAACCCGCTTCCATGACAGGGGCATTTAAACTTCCGTTCGGTTTCCAGCCAGTTCGGCGTGCAGCCGAGATGGGTACAGACCGTCGACAGGACAAAGAAACCATCCAGCCTCCTGACGATCCAGACCCCTCGCGTCTTGAACCGCTTGTCTACCGACCCCTCTGCGGAAGCTGCGAACTCCTCCGGTTGCCCGACCTTGAATTTCGTAGCCGGCTCAAAGGTGTCATTGGGAAACAGGAAACGTACGCACATACCCAGCCCTGCGACACTGGCAGCTGTAAACAATGTCCAGCCGGTGGCTACTGAAGCAAGGAATGAACGTCTGCCTGTCGATTCGCTCATGTTTTCTTTTCCAGTTTATCAAGCAACTTTATAGCTACAGCCCTGACCTTCAGGTTTCGATCCGATTTTTTCCCCTCGAGCACATCTTTCAGCCCGCTCCCGCGAAGACGGTAAAGGCCCTCGAGTGCCTGGCACATCCAGCGTTGCTGCTCTTCTGAAGTCAAGGCATTGTCGTTATCCCCGAACTGTTCGCCAAGAAAATCCCAGCTCAGCATGTCCTGGAGGATGATTTCTCCTGAGTTGTCTCCAAAATACCTGGCCAGGTAATAAGCCGCTGTCCACGATATCTCCCGGCGTGAGTCGTTAACCCTGGACTTCAATTTCCGGGCGACAAGCCGGACACGGGCATCATCTTTAAACGATCCCTCGGTGTCTGGATTTTCACGCACCAGTATATTCACAACCCCCCAGATAGCCAGCCACCTGCTCTGCCAGCTTTGCTCCCCTCCAGGCCGGTCGATTTCATCAAGCAGTGGAAGAATCGCCGATGAATCACCCGACAGGCCAAGCCCGGTAATGGCTTCCTGCCTGAGGTCCTGTGCAAGGTCCTCACGGGTCAGCAAATCGAGCAGAAAGGGCAGCGAGAGCTGCGGCTGCCCGGAGCGCCCCAGGACCAGAACCAGGTAGCCCCTGAGCTCATCCTCCCCGGAGGTGGCATTCTGAACAAGCTCGATTAATTCCCCGGTTTGAGCGCTGCTGAGATAGGGATCTTTTCCTTTTTCCTGTTTCTGGACCAGCAGTTTAGCCAGGGCATGGGCATCCTGCTGGCGTGAATGCCCCCCTCCAACCCGGATATCACGGAGCAGGTCACCAACCCCGCGATTGTCCGCGGCAATGGCTCCAAAGAACACATAGACCAGCACCAGGACGATCACGATCAGAAGCGGGAAGAGAAAGAGCTGCGGAAAGAGTTCCAGGAAGGTCTTTCCACCCTTTCTCGGCGGTACCGAAACGGCACGCGGCAGCCCACCATCCGGGTCTATACAGCCTCCGGACGCGTGAGTATTTTTCTCCCCGTCAGAGCCGATTCCACCGGAACTGGAAGAGAGTTCAGAATCTCCGGAAACCCCCGTCACGACCTTCACTCCATCAACTAACAAAAAAAAACGGAAAACCTTGCTGGCAAAGGGCTTGTAGGCTTTCGTGAACTCTTTCACAAAGACCGACTGATTATATGAATTGCCCGCAATCAGTCAAACGGATTTAAGCAGAGACTGCCGCCTACATCAACTACCCGCAAACTGTTTTCAGCTCTTCTATAGCCCGCCTCAGCGCGTCCCTGTCACGACTGAGAACCAGGCCCCGGATATGGTCCATGGGGCTGAAAACGATACTGTCTGAGCTGGTCGATTTTTTCCGGCTGAATACCACTGCAGGCCATAGCTCAATTTGCTGCAGAGCCATCCAGGAGCTATCCAGTTTCACCTGGTTGCGAACCATCTCTCCAAACAGGCAACCAAGCACAATCACCATATTCAGAGGCTCCGCCACAGGTAACTCTTCGCAATCGAGGCGGTCGCAGACTGCCTCTGCAAGCCGGCTGGGCGCCTCGGAATCCAGCAGGTCAACCTCTGCCCCGAGAATAGAGCGCGCCAAGAACATCCCGCTGGCTGCCATCTGCTGGCAATCCTGTGGGCGAAGGCCCTCCCCGAACCTGGCAACAAGACAGGCCCTGGCTTCAAATTCAGATAAAGCCGTACCTCCGCTGATAATCAACAATTCGGGTGGGACCTCGGCAACTGAGTAATACCGCAAAAAGAAGTCCCGCCCGGGCTGCTGGGGATCCAAACGCAATCCCAGCACAATATTCAGAACGCTCAGGGTCTCCTGCTCCTGCCAGCTTCCAACGCTGAGTACGCAGAAGAACCTTTCATCGCCTACCCGGGACCAGAAAAACCTGCAATCATCGACGATCGTTTTTGGAAGGCGCGAATTGACCCAGGTCATGCCGGAAAAGTCGAGTCCGGCTTCCTCGAAAGCCGAGCGAAGCTTCATCTCAGCTTTATCCAGGTCATCCCCTGGAGCTATCTGAAGTTCAGGAACATCGAAGAACGGCAAACGAGCCTCCAGTTGATACCAGGCGGCCGGAGAATAACCAGCGATTGTCTTTTATTACGCTGTCGGCCGCTGTGCGCCATAGAATTCCCCCGACAACAGGAACACCCCTGCAGGCCAGAACCTCCAGGATGGCGGTATTGTTCCGAAAATAACGAGTAATCCAAAGAAAGTTCCCCACATCTGGCGAAAAGAGAGATAGGGAATACGCCTGAGCCGTATGATCGGGGAACCTGTCATCAAATTCCCCGATGTCCTTCAAACCGTGTTGTTTATTTAGCCGGATCATGTCAGAAGATCTTGTCCAGTTCAGCCAGCGGATGGAGCGCCTGCCGCCGTATCTATTCGGCACCATCAATGCGCTCAAAGACTCAAAGCGCCAGAGCGGGATCGACATCATCGATATGGCTATGGGCAACCCCACTGACGCCACCCCTGACCCGATCGTCGACAAGCTCTGCGAAGTGGTCAAGGACCCGAGAAACCATCGCTACTCAGCAGCCTCGGGGCTGTACAACCTGCGGCGAGAGGTCTCGAAATATTACGAGTCCAATTGGGATGTCGATCTCGACCCTGAAACCGAGGTCATCGCCACGATCGGCAGCAAGGAAGGCTTCAGCCATCTCTGCCTGGCCCTGCTGGGGCCCGGCGACCTGGCCTTCGTGCCTACACCCTCCTTCCCGATCCACTCCTATGCCGTGATTATCGCAGGTGGTGAATGCTTGGGGATCCCGGTAGACGATGATGACGAATTTCTTCGCCGGGTAGATGAATGTTGTTCGACGATGGAGAACAAGCCGAAGGTCCTGTTCCTCAACTACCCCCACAATCCGACCGCCCATACAGTGGAGGCAGCCTTCTTCGAAGAGGTTGTCGCAATTGCCAGCCGCCACAGCCTCATCGTCGTACACGACTTCGCTTACAGCCAGATCACCTTCGATGGCTACAAAGCCCCGAGCTTCCTCTCTACCCCGGGTGCCAAAGAGATCGGCTGCGAATTCACCACCATGTCGAAGTCTTTCAATATGGCCGGCTGGAGAATCGGCTATTGCGCCGGCAACAGCAGCATCATCAAGGCCCTGGGACAGATCAAGGGATACTACGACTACGGAATCTTCCAGGCGATCCAGATCG
>JAYGDV010000330.1:0-5345 GCA_046582735.1 Planctomycetota bacterium | reverse complement strand
CGACGCTCTTCCGATCTCGACGCTCTTCCGATCTCGATGTGCGAGAAGGCCAAGCAGTTTGGCTACGATGGTATCGAGCTCGCCTGCTGGGGTGACCACTTCGAGGTGGGCAAGGCCCTCAGCGACGATGGCTACTGTGCCGGGCGCTGGGAGATCCTCGAGAAGCATGGGCTGACAGCTTATGCGATTTCGAACCACCTCGTTGGCCAGGCGGTCTGTGACAATATCGACGAACGCCACGCAGCGATTCTTTCCGAAGAGATCTACGGTGATGGCGAGGCCGAGGGTGTCCGCCAGCGCGCCGCCCAGGAGATGGTCGCTACGGCGCAGGCCTGCCGGAAGTTCATCGACGCCCGCCCCGGTGGAGAAGAGTTCCCCGCCGTCGTCAACGGCTTCACCGGCTCGAGCATCTGGCACTCGATCTATGCTTTTCCTCCGACCACGCAGGAATACTGGCAGAAGGGTTTCGATGATTTTGCCAGCCGCTGGATCCCGATTCTCGATGAGTTCGAAAACGCGAACGTGAACTTCGGTCTCGAGGTTCACCCGACCGAGATCGCCTTCGATATCGCCAGTGCTGAGCGCGCTGTCGAGGCGGTGAAGGAGCATAAGCGCTTCGGCTTCAACTACGATCCCTCCCACCTCGAGTACCAGGGTGTTGATTACGTGAAGTTCCTCTACACCTTCGCGGAGCGGATCTACCATGTCCACATGAAGGATGCCTGGTCTGACAAGGGAGATGGCACGGTCGGCGTATTCGGCGGTCACACTGATTTTGCCGACCCACGGCGCTTCTGGGATTTCCGTTCACTCGGTCATGGCGATATCGATTTCGAGAGAATCATCGTCGCCCTGAACGATATCAAATACCGCGGTCCCCTTTCTGTTGAGTGGGAGGACAGCCGTATGGATCGCGAGTTCGGTGCCGAGGAGGCCTGCGATTTCGTTCGTGCGGTTGACTTCCCGAGTTCGGATATTGCCTTCGATGGCCAGTTCGACCAGTAAGCTTTCAGGAGGTCGTCTCATGGGCTGCATCATTACCAGGCGAACTCCCGCGGTCCTGGCCGTGGGCCTGTTGTTGTGCTGTGGTGTGCTGGTCTCCGAGCTCTTCGCGGACGCCTCGAGCGTCAGGAAATTGCAGGGCCGTCTTCAGAAGGCGGTGGGCGCAGGAGATGGAGGGCGGGCAAGGGAGGTGGTCGGCCTGCTTGCCGATACTGGAGAGCTGACGGCGGCGAAGACAATCGTCCAGGTTGTTGTGAAGACCCGCAAGCTCGGTCTCTACGATGGCGCTCTCAGAGCGCTGGTGCGAATGAAGGACGACAAGATCCGGGCCTGGATCGCGAAGCAGAGCCGCCGGTCGAAAAACTGGCAGGAGCGTTATTTTCTGCTCGATGCTGTTTCCCGTATCGATGATCCCGGCTGCCGGGAGGCCATCGGGGATGCGGCGGCGAAGGAAAAGAATCCCAGGGTACAGGACTTTGCGATCGACCTGCTCAGCAAGGCCCGGGAGCCCTGGGCTGTCGAGACGCTCATCGGGCTGCTGGAGAGTTTCTCCAGGAAGAAGCAGCTCGCGCCCCTTGCACAGAAGGTTTCGAAAATTCTATCCGCATCGACAGGGCACAGCATCGAGACGGCTGCTGATTGGCGTAAATGGTGGGAGGGCGCGAAGAGCGGCTTCCGGTTCCCTGGAGACAGGAAGCCTTCAGACTCGACGGGCCGAACAGGGGTCAAGAGCGTTATCGAACGTCTCAAGGACAGGGACGAGGCGCATTTTTTCGGGGAGATGGTCGCCGGGGACGTCATCGTGGTGACCGGGAAGTTCGACCATGTTGAAAACGTCCTGAAGAAGCTCGCCATTCCTCACCAGATTGTTGAGCGCGAAAAACTCAAGGACTTCGTTCTGAAGCCGACAGCTGTCCTGGTCTTTAATTGCCACAGCGAGGACGTGTTGAGTGCGGAGGCTCTTGAGAAGGTTGGTAAGTTCGTGTCAGCCGGCGGTTACCTCTTCTCTTCGGACTGGGAGCTGCAGAATGTTCTCCTGAAGAGTTTCCCCAGGACGATCGGACAAGGGCCCAAGACCGGGAACGAGGGGATGGAGGTCGGGATCGAGCCTTCTGAAAAGAACCACGCCCATCCCTACCTGCGGGACGTTTTTCCCCGGAACCCCTTCAAGCTGGAGGACTTCAAGTGGAAGATTGATTCGGTCTCCGCGATCGTACGTGTTCCGCCCGGGGGTAAGGTGCTCTCCCTGGTTGAATCCACTGAGCTTGCGAAGCAATATGGTGGAGGGGCAGTCGCGGCAACGTTCCGCTATGGCCGTGGATCCGTTCTTCACGTCCTGAGCCATTTCATCGCCCAGCGCGATGCCTCAGGGGACGGTTTCGCCCTCCAGCAGATGCTCGCAAACTTCATCGTCGAAAAGCAGAAGTGGCGTCGGAAGGCGAAGGCTAAGGTGAAGCGCTGAGGGCTGTTTTTCTTCAGATGACCCAGTGGCTGACGCAGCCGGAGTCTGCCTGCGAGACGGTGGCGGCGAAATCCGCCAGGTAGCCACGGCTGTGCTTGAGCTCGGGGGGAGTCCATGCTGCCCGGCGGGTGCCCAGCTCCTCGTCGCTGACATGCAGGGTGATCTTTCCTTCCAGCAGCTCGAAGGAGATCTCGTCCCCGTCTTCGACGAGGGCAATCGGCCCACCTGCGATAGCCTCGGGGGCGCAGTGAACCCCGATCGCTCCGTGCGACACCCCGGAGATCCGGGTGTCGGATACCAGGGCAACCTTTCCATCAAGCTCGGGAACGGAGAGGGCGGCTGATGCGACGAGAACCTCGGGCATACCGGAGGCCTGGGGCCCGAGGTAGCGCAGGACGATAACGGTTCCCGGTCCGATGCGGCCGTCTTCAACGGCCTTGGCGACGCTTCTTGAGTCATCGAAGCAGACCGCACGGCCCCGGAAGCTGGTCTCATCCATGCTGGAGACCTTGAATACCATGCCGTCCGGCGCCAGGTTTCCGAAGCAGACCTGGATATCGGCGAAGGCCTTGAAAGGCGCATCTGCGGCCGCGATCAGCTCCTGGTCGGCAGGTGGCGCCGGGGCGTCTTCGAGGTTCTCCGCCAGGGTTGACCCGGTGACGGTCATGCCGCCTCCATCGAGTATGCCTGCAACAAGGAGGTGCTTGAGCAGGACAGAGGCTCCTCCGATGCGATGCAGGTCGACCATGGTGCCCGGGCCGCGGGGGGCAAAGCTGCAGAGCACGGGTGTCTCTCTCATGATGGGCTGGATATCAGTGAGGGTGAAGTCGACCTTCGCCTCGCGAGCCAGCGCCAGCAGGTGAAGCATGCCATTGGTTGAGCCGCCGATGGCGGCGATCGCCGCGGCAGCATTGCTGAAGGCTGTCTTCGTGAGAATATCCCGGGGCCGGATCTCTTCCTGGAGCAGGTTCCTCACCAGTGCCCCCGTTCTTTCGCATTCTTCGCTCTTCTGGGGATCGATAGCGGGGATCGAGCTGCTCTGGGGAGGGGAGAGCCCCATAGCCTCCAGGGCAATTCCCCAGGTGTTGAAGGAGGCGGCGATACCGCAGCCGCCGGGCCCGGGGCAGGCGACCCGGAGGATCTCGTCGGCTTCTTCCTGCTCGATGGCGCCGACCGATGCGGCGGCCTGTGAATCGTAAACATCCAGGATCGTCACGTCCCTGTCCTTGTACTGGCCGGGATGGATGCTGCCGCCACTCAAGATGAGGCCCGGGTAGTTGAGCCGGGCGAGGGCCATGGCGAACCCCGGGCCGTTCTTGTCGCAATTGTGGAGGCCGACGAGGGCGTCGTAGGAGTGGGCGCTGACCACGCATTCGGCGGCATTGGCGATCATGTTGCGCGAGGGGAGGCTGGCATTGCCGCCCTCCATTCCCTGGGTGATATTGTCGCTGACACCGGGTACGCCAAAGGGGAAGCCTACGAGGCCGGCGCTGTGGCAGCTCTCCTTGATTTCTCGCGCGAGCTCGTAGGCGTGGACATTGCAGAGATTACCTTCCAGCAGCGGCACCCCGATTCCGATCTGGGGCTTGTCGAAATCATCATCCGTCATTCCAAGGCCGTAGAAGAAGGCAGTCACTCCCCGCTGCCAGCCACGGGTCAGGTTCCGGCTGTTCCAGTTCAGGTGTTTCATGCAGGGAGCTCCCACTGATCGGTTAACTCCGGCAGTATAGTGAACCAGGAGGCGGCAGACCAGCCTCACCTGCGGGCGGCGGCTTTTGCGATGTTGAGTATTTCAGCCAGTTGGTGGATGATGGTCGGGCAGTTCTGAAATAATGCATCCGGCTATACCGGGAGGCTCCCATGCCTGTGCGTCTTTCTGTCCTTCTCACCACGATTCTGCTGGTGTTCAGCCGGCCGGTTGCCGGTTTTGCGCAGGAGAGCAGGGTCGACTGGTCACAGATTGACAACGAGTATTCCGGGGAGGTCCTTCCGTTGCTGCGGAAATATTGCCTGAAGTGCCATTCCACCGAGAAGCGCAAGGGTGAGCTGGACCTCGAGCGCTTCAGCCGGTTGGCGCAGGTCAGGAAGGATCTCGATCCCTGGCAGAAGATGGTTCGCCAGCTCGTCAACGACGAGATGCCGCCGAAAAAAAGCCTCCAGCTTCCGGCTGCCGATGAGCAGCGCCTTCTTGGCTGGATCGACTCGCTGCTGGCCGGCGAGGCTCGTGAGCGGGCCGGTGACCCCGGCAGGGTCATCCTGAGGAGACTCAACAACACGGAGTATGACAACACGGTTCGCGACCTGACAGGGCTCAAGCTCGATGCCACCAGGAAATTCCCGGTCGATGGCGCCGCGGGGGAGGGGTTCGCCAACACCGGCGCCTCCCTGGTGATGTCCCCATCCATGGTCAATAAGTACCTGGGCGCTGCACGGGAAATCTCGAGCCATCTCGTGCTGACTCCGGATGGGATTGAATTTTTCAAGGGGACGACCCGTCCGGAGTGGTCCCATTCCCTGGTCGGCGAGGTCAAGGAGTTCTACCGGAGGTATGTTTCAGACGCCGGCAAGGTTCCCCTGGATGATTATCTTCGGGCAACTCTTGCTCTTCGTGCCACCCGGCGCTCAGACCGGCTGATTTCCGCAGCGGCGGAGAGAAAGCTCAACCCGAGGTATCTCTCCGCACTATGGAAGGTTCTGAACGAGAAGTCCGACTCGCCCGTCATCAACAGGCTCCAGGTCGTATGGCGTGATTCAAAGCAGGGAGACATCACCGCTCTGAAATCAACGATCGAGAGCCTGCAGAAGACCTTGTGGAGAATCAACAATGTCGGGCACTACAAGAAATGGCAGGAGGAGGTGGATGCGGTCATCGAGACGGTAG
>JAYGDV010000321.1:0-8061 GCA_046582735.1 Planctomycetota bacterium | reverse complement strand
CCTTGATGTACTTAGGGAGATCCATAGTTAACTGGCCCATTTCCGGCCCCAGCTTCTCTGAGGGCCAGTTTGTCGTAAGTATCTATTTTAAAGTATGTTACACTTCCCACAAGCGGGCGGATTCTAGGCAGCAGCAGTGGGATTGTCAAGGAAATTCCAATTCATGGGGAAAGCTCAGAACAAATGAAAACCCTCCTGAAGCACGTCTGAAGCCCTCTGACTCTGATGTCAGGCTCCATAGAGCCGATTCATTCGGGTTCTTCAGCCTGCTCCTGCCCGGAAGCTTCGGCAGTTGCATCCTTCTTTCCAGATTCTTCTTCCTTCCCCGCCGATTCAAGTTTCTCAAGCTCTTCTGTTGCAAGCTTGATATCAGACAGGAGCTCCTTGACCGTTGAATTTTCCAGCGTATAGGGAGGGCCGTCCGCCCCCCGTAATTCCTTCTCAACCAGGCGGCTCAATTCTTCACGTAAGCGGCTAATACGCCGGCGCAACTCCTGCTTATCCAGGAGCGCCTCGCCCTTCTCGCCGATGGAGGTGGCCGCGTCCTTAGCCTTCTGCAGGCCATCACCGACACTGCGCCCCACCTTCTCCCAGAATGAACCAGCCATAGTTCTCCCGCGCCTTATCTGCGTTCATGCAATTAGAAACGAGCCTACAGCTTCAGCAAATAGCGGACTCCTGTCAAGCTATCAAACCGATAGCTGAAGAGGTGGATAATCCCCAGGATCAAAAAACGCCGCCTATTCGATTTCCTGCAGCTTGATGATCACGGTCTTTTCTTTTCCATCGCGCAGGATTTTGACCTTCACCTTGTCACCGCCCTTGAACTTCTCGAGCGTGTTGAGCAGGTCGTCGGTATCGTCTACCACCTCGCCCGCCACGGCGATGATTACATCGCCGAGAGAGATCCTTCCGTTGCGGAGTTCTTTGATACCCCGCAACCCGGCCGTCTCAGCACCTGAGTCCTTCGCCACGTTTCTGATCACCACCCCCTTTTCAACATCGAGATAGCGGGCCTGCTCATCACTGAAATTGTAGATTCCCAGGGCGGGCCGTTTGACCTTGCCGAAACGGATAAGCTGCCCGACAACCCGGCTGACCGTGTTGACAGGAATCGCGAACCCCACACCTGAATTGCTGCTGCCGCCGATAATCGTCGTGTTGACACCGATCAGCCTGCCACCGGAATCAAGCAGGGGACCACCTGAATTGCCGGGATTGATGGCGGCATCTGTCTGGATAGCCCCGGTAATGGTGCGGCCGGTCAATGAGCGGAACTCCCTGCCCAGGGCGCTGATAATTCCCTTGGAGAGGCTCCTGTCGAGGCCGAAGGGGTTGCCTATCGCCAGGGCCATCATCCCTACCTTCAGGTTGTCAGACCTTCCCACCGAAAGGGGATAGAGACTCCGGGCGGGTGCATCGATCTTAAGAACCGCCAGGTCCTTGTCGGCTGCAACCCCTACCACCCTGGCACGGTAGCTGGTCTTGCTGTCAAAACCCACGATGATGGAATCCGCCCCGGCAATGACGTGGTAGTTGGTGACGATGTGTCCTTTCTTGTCCCAGACGAAGCCGCTGCCGTTTCCCTGTTCAACTTCCCGGCTGGTATCCAGGAAAAAGCTGCGCTTGATGGCCGCATTGATGATGAATACGGCCGAACGGGAAGCCTTCTCAAACAGCTTCACCAGGTGTTCTTCTTCAGGCCGCAGAGCAGACTCAGCCACAGCGGCGGGCAAACCTTCCAGAGCAGAATCCAACCCGCCTTTGCCGAGCTGCGCGCTGGAAATACCAACGTTCAAAAGGATCGCAAGACAGGCTCCACCACCTACGTAAAAGCCGATCCGTATACTCCATTTGCTCATAGCCAATCTCCGATACAGGCTCCGATACAGGCTCCGATTCAATCTCAGGTTCAATACAACCCTGACTGCTGATTTAGCTCGTCTTTATTCTAAGGTGATCCGGTCTTAAAGCATCCCGGTTGACAACTTTTTACGTTGGAAAATAACAGACCACCCCAGACCACTCTATTCAGCAGGTCTGTTTGCAGATCGAACTTTTCCCCTCCTGCTGATAAGCTTACAGGCCTGAGATGATCCGACCAACCCGGAAGAGGAAACAAGAACCATGCACCTCGCTGAGCTGACGACCCTGGATGTCGAGAAGCTGGACCGGCAACTTCCTGTCGTCATCCCGTTTGCAGCGATCGAGCAACACGGGCCGCATTTGCCCATTGGGACCGACACCTACATCACAGAGGGCCTCCTGCGGCGGCTCGACGCCAGGGATACCGGAAACTTCCTCTGGTTGCCAGTGCAGAGATTCGGGTCCTCCTCTCATCACATGCCCTTCACCGGCAGCCTGAGCTTGAGCAGTCGCACCTTTCTCGATACCGCACGAGAGCTGGTGGAATGTTTCTTCGCGCATGGCTTCACGCGCTTCATTCTTCTCAACGGCCATGGCGGCAACCAGTCCCTGCTGAACGTGGCGGTGCAGGAAGCGCGGCTGGGGGCGGGCAATGTGACCGCCGATGAATCCCGGTCCGAACTCAAGATCATCCATGCAACCTACTGGACCCTTGCCGCTGAGCGCTTCGAAGAGATCCGCGAATCCGCCCCTGGAGGCATGGGTCATGCGGGAGAGATGGAGACCTCTGTCATGCTGGCGCTGCACCCTGACCTGGTCAGGACGGACCTCCTCGCTCCAGATGGTGAAGCACAACGCTGCAGATTCGATCACAAGGACATGCTCGAACCCGGCACGGTCGGACAGTTCCGCCTCTGGAACGAATGGTCCCGCAAGGGCGCGGTCGGTGACCCGACCCTGGCGACCGAAGAAAAGGGCAACCTCTTTATCGAGGCCGCTGTCGATGCCATCTCTGAGCTGATGGAAGAATTGAAGGCCGGCCGGATCGGCTGAGAGCGACACATGCCAGAAGAAAGACCACTCCGGGTGAGGGGAATTGACCATTTCCTCGTCGTATCAAGCGACCTCGAAAAGACCCGGGCGTTCTATTGCGATCTCCTCGGAATGGAACAACTGCCAAGACCGGACTTTTCCTTCCCCGGACTCTGGTTCGAGGCGGGCCATACCCAGGTCCACGTCACCCTCGAGGGAGAAGATGCCGGCACAGCGGGCCAGGGAGAATTCACCGGCAACTATCCGGCCCAGGGGCAGCACCTGGCCTTTGAGATCGACGACGCCGCAGAGGCGGCCTCCCACCTCGAATCACTCGAAATCGAGATCGTTGACGGACCCTACCTGCGTCCCGATGGCCCCCTGCAGTTCTACATCTACGATCCAGACGGCTATCTCATCGAGCTCTTCAGCCGCTGACAGTTTAAAGTCCCCACCCCTTCAATCAGCAGCGGCCTCAGGCCAGGATCCCCTTGATCACCTCTGAATGCCTGACGCCGGTGAGCCGGCGGTCGAGGCCACCGTAAAAATAGGTCAGATTCTCGTGGTCCAACCCCATCAGGTGGAGAATCGTAGCGTGAAGATCCCTGATATGATGGCGGTTCTCCACTGCCTCGTGGCCGATTTCATCTGTAGCTCCATAGCTGATCCCGGGCTTGATGCCCGCACCGGCAAGCCAATAGGTGAAACCCTTGGGGTTGTGGTCGCGGCCATGGTTGGTCCCCTGGGAGACGGGCTGGCGCCCGAACTCTCCGCCCCAGACCACCAGGGTGTCCTCCAGAAGCCCGCGCTGCTGCAGATCGGTCAGCAATGCAGAGATCGGCTTGTCGACCTCGGGACAGTGAATATCCAGGTTCTCTTCCACTCCGTTGTGAGCATCCCAGTTCTGCTGCTGGTGCCCGCCGCCATGGTAGATCTGGACAAAACGCACCCCGCGCTCAACGAGACGGCGGGCGACCAGGCACTGTCGTGCAAAGGGTGCCGGGCCGATGGAGAGCTTATGCGAAGGCCTGGGATCATAGACCCCGTAGAGCTCACGCGTCCTGTAGGACTCCTGCTCGAGGTCAAGGGCCTCGGGAGCCGTCGTCTGCAGTTGGAAGGCCAGCTCGTAGCTCGCGATCCGGGCCTGCAATTCCGAGTAGCCGGGACGGCCGGCAAGATGCTCTGCATTGAGGGCATTGATCGTCGAGATTCGGTCACGCTGAATTGCAGGGGCCACATCGGAGTTCGGACTGAGGTTGAGGATCGGGTCTCCACCGGAGCGAAACAGGGTCCCCTGGTAGGCGGCCGGCATGTAACCGCTGCCCCAGTTCGGGGCGCCTGAGACAGGGCCTCCTCTCGGGTCAAGCATCGTCACGTAGGCCGGCAGGTTCTGGTTCACCGTCCCGAGGCCATAGGCCAGCCAGGACCCGAGCGATGGATGCCCCTGGATAACCTGGCCGCAGTTCATCTGCAGCAGGGCTGAGCCATGCGCGAAGGAGTCCATGTAGAGAGACTTGATGACGGCCATCTTGTCCATATGGCCGGCGATGCGGGGAAGAGCCTCAGAACACCAGAGCCCTGATTCCCCACGGCGCTTGAACTCACGCCTCGAGCCCAGCAATTTCTGTTTCTGAATACTCCTGCGGCGAATCTTCATATCCACCGTCTTGCCATCGTTCTTCTGCAGGTAGGGTTTGTAATCAAAGAGATCCATCTGCGATGGGCCACCGTACATGAACAGGAAGATACAGCGCTTCGCCTTCGGAACGAAGTGCGGCGGCTTGGAGGCCAGGAGGTTCAGGTCATCGGAGGCGCCCCCCTCAGCGTGGGCATACTTCTTGAAGAATCCATCCTTCTGCAGCATCGCAGCCATGGCGATACCCGTGAATCCCGCTCCGGCTTCCCAGAGAAATTCACGGCGGGTGCGGCCGCAGAACTGGCTGCCGGCTGAAGAAGGCCTGGGGGTGGCCATCCTGTCGGGGTTGGATTTCATTTCAACTCGCTCCGTGCCGGTTTTCCGGCGGTTCGCTGTCAGCTTTTAATAATTTTCGGCACCCGGGGCCTGCTCTCAATCAATATAAACGAACTCGTTCAGATTTAGCAGCACGAGACAGAAAGAATGAAATGCCTGGCGTCGATTGCGCGCCAGGGAGGCTCCGGCTCCATCCTGCCCGGAGACAGGAAGCCCTGTTTCCTCTGTAATCTGCGCTGCAGACTGCTGCCCACCCGTCTTCAATACCATGGATGCCAGGCCGACAGGCGCCTCCCGCGAACTCAGACCTACCCGGCCACCAAGCTCTGCAGGGTTGTCGATCGAAGCCTCCAGGACGGGCTTCTGCCCATCGAAAGGATCCGTACCCACCCAGGCCTGCAGGTTCTGGCCATCCAGTACCAGCCGGATCCTGTACCAGGATCCGGTCGCAAGCGGGAGGGGCGCTGACTTCACGACGACAGGCTCCTTGCCGTGGCGGCGCAACTCGATCCGGTCTTCACGGGGATTAAGCAGGAGCTCGAGGCCTGAATACAGGTCCCCCTCGCTCACGCCGCGAAAATAGAGCGAGGCGCCTTCTGAATTGGATTGCATGAGCAATTCAGCAAAGAGCTCACCACCGGTGAACCGAAGGGTTTTGTGCAGGGCAAAAGGACGCCTTTGGGGATCCACCCAGTCGATATTATCCCCGGCATCGTACCAGCGGCCACGAAAGTAATCCCAACCCCCGGCAGGCCCCTCGAAAAAATTCGACGGCTTCTGCGTTTTCTTGAAGCCTCGCTCAATCGCATCGGGGACCCCCGGCTTGAAGGTAGAACGGATACGCCTGCCTGCAAAGGCCTTCTCCTGGCGTTCGATGAAGGCAAGGCTCTTGCCTGTCTCCGCCGGGGAGGGATCCCTCGACATGGCCAGCTGGTAGGCCCGCCGGACAAAGGCAGCCGGATCGGCTCCCTCTTCAGCCAGGATGCGGCCGGCGAAGACCCCGGCCTGCCAGTCAAGAAAGGAGCTGTTGAGCAGCATCAGGGCCTGGGGGGCCACCGTGGTGACGGTCCTCACACCAAGAGACCGCGCGGTATTGGTGTAGTCAAACCCCTCGATCAGGGGCATCAGCGTTCCTCGCTTGGTGTAAATGTAGACACTTCTGCGAGACTGGTCCTTCCTGCTCGACACACCCCAGCCCCACCCCGGACGTGACCCGCCGGCTAGGACCTCGCGTCCGAGCTTGGGAAAGAAGCCGCGGCCGCCCATCTCGGAGTTCAATCCGCCACCGACGAAGAGGATCGAATCACGAATCGCCTCAGCCTCCAGGCGCCTCATGTTCTGCCGCCAGAAGAGCTCGTTTCCCGGATCCTTGCGTAACGCCTCACCCTCAAAAATCCTTGAGGACATACCGTAGGCATTGGAAAGCATGATCAGCTTCTGCAGGCGCTTGATCTTCCATCCCCCCCGGATGAAATCCCGGGCCAGCCAGTCCAGCAGCAGGGGATGGGTCGGAGCCAGCCCTCTTCGGCCGAGATCATTGGTAGTTCGTGCGATTCCGCGCCCGAAGAGATGCTGCCAGATCCGGTTCACCATCACCCGGGCTGTCAGGAAATTTTCATCCCCTGCGATCCATTCAGCAAGGGTTCGGCGAAGACCGGTAGAGGGCTTCCCGGAAGCTCCTGCAGACGGTTTCGCCTCTCCACCCCCGAACACGGACGGAAAAGCGGGCTTTACAAGGTCACCGGGTGTCGCCGCGTTACCCCGGATCAGGAGCTTGGTTTCCTTCGGCTTGCCGCCATGCTCGCGAACAGCCAGCGCCCACTCCTTATTGCCGATCGATGCGTAGGTGGCTGAGCTCTTGTCGTATTTCGGTTTGTCGTAATAGCGGACATTGTGCAGAAAGGCCAGGAAGCTGTAATAGTCCTTCTGAGGAATGGGATCGTACATGTGATCGTGGCAGCGCGCACAGCCCAGCGTCAGCCCCATGAAGGATGCCCCGATCGCGACGACCATGTCATCAAGCCCATCGTATTCCGCCATTCTCTTGTCATCGGGTTCATCATCCCAGACCCCCAGGCGGTAGAAGCCGGTGGCGATGACCGGGTCCCTGCCGGCATCCTCGAGTTCATCTCCAGCGAGCTGCTCCAGGACGAAACGGTTGTAGGGCTTGTCCTCGTTGAAGCTCCTGATAACGTAGTCCCGGTAGCGCCAGGCATAGGGCTTCTCGCCATCACGCTCATAGCCATTGGTCTGGGCGAAGCGCACCACGTCCAGCCAGTGCCGCCCCCAGCGTTCACCGTATTGAGGTTTCTCAAGGAGCTTATCAATCACGCGCTCGAAAGCGCCGGGAGAGTCGTCTGCAACAAAACTCTCAACCTCCTGGTAGGTAGGGGGAAGACCGATGAGATCGAAGTACGCCCTCCTGATGAGCTCTCGCCGTCGGGCAGGAGCGGAAGGCTCGATCCCATTGCTCTCGAGCCTGGCGAGAATGAACCTGTCGACAGGGCTCTCTCCCCAGGCTGTCCGCTTCACCTCGGGCAGGGGAACCTCTTTAACAGGACGAAAAGACCACCAGTCACGATCCTTGTCGGTCACCTCAAGCCCGGGTGCCCGGCGGGCTGTGGCCGAGGCATCCCCCTTCGGCCAGGGCGCTCCCAGCTCAATCCAGCGCACAAGAATACTGACCTGGCCTGCGGAGAGCTTCTGCTTGGGTGGCATCTGCAGCTCCGGGTCCTGGTACTTCACAGCCTTGATCATCAGGCTTTTCTCCGGCTTCCCGGGCACGACAGCCGGACCGGATTCTCCCCCGCCAAGGATTCGCTCATGCCGGTCGAGACGGAGCTTCCCCTTCTCCTTCTTCGGCCCATGACACTTGTAGCAGCTGCCGGCAAGCAACGGGCGAACCTTCCTCTCAAAAAACTGAAGAGCCTCCCCTGAAAGGGGAGCATCTTCAGCCTCCAGAGCGGAGCTGGCGACAAGAAGCGCCGCAAGAACGAAACCGATCGGTATGCGGTGAAAAGTCATCCCGGGAGAACCTCGCGAGCATTTACCGGGCACAAAAGTTCGTGCCTACCGCTTCAATTTAGCAACCCTTCCCGGCCGCTGCCAGCAATAGACCGGGGTTTTGCCCAACGCGCTGATGAAATACCACCAACCCCTTGCGCCACGGACAGAAAGAACATAGCGTTAAG
>JAYGDV010000153.1:0-3366 GCA_046582735.1 Planctomycetota bacterium | reverse complement strand
ACCGGATCGAGATGCCCGTAACGGTCAAAGTGGATGATTTTTTTCCAGCCGATGATCTTGTTGAAAGGAGGATGCCTGTAGACAGCCTTCTCGCTTCTGCCGCGCAGGCGAACCTCGTCAATATCGCCGGGGAATGGCAGTTCCTGCGATGAGATCGTCACCGGGTTGGTGTTGCGGGGGATCTCTGTCGGGAGCTCAGGCACTCCACGCTGTCCGGAACCCAGGAGATAGGTCAAACGCTCCACCCCATCGGATGAGAGGGTCAGCTTGCGGCCATCGAAGCGGAGGGAGACAAATACCCAGCGCCCGGGCGCCACCACGTCATCTTCTGTGAGGACGACATAGGGAATGCCGGCACCCGTTCCGATGGATCCCTCGAGCGCTCCCTCGGGTGTCATTCCCAGGGACCAGCAACCCTCCTTGGCGATGATCGTCCTGGCCTCTGAGACCGACTTCCTGGAGCTTGTTACCTTGCGCCGTCTTCCGGAGATCTTCTGGCTGGTGGGAGCCCGGGGAGTGGGTAGCTTCCTGAAATGGCGAATCCAGGCCTCGAGAACAACTCCCTCCTTGAGGTCGAATGCAGCCCTGTGGCCGCAATCAATGTAGCCGCCTCCTTCCAGGAAGCTGACGCCCGTTCCCAGGCGGCCCTCGATCTCTTCTCCTCCGTAGAGCTGCTCGGAGCTGCCTGCCAGCCCTTCACCCTCGGAGCCAAGCTCTTCGAAGCTCCACTCTCCCATGGTTTCAAAGCTCTGCGCCCAGACCTCGCGCTCGGTCGGCTCGATCACCACGAAGGAGCCGGTTCCATTGCTGATCGACTGGTTTCGAGCCCGCCTGAAGATGGACTGGATCTCCCCCGCCGCGGCCGCCAGGCCGTAATTGCGCTGCGCTTCGAAAAATGCGCTGGCGCTCAGGCCAGCCATCAGCGAGACAATCGCGATCACGACCAGGAGCTCGATGAGGGTGAACCCCGCGCCCCTGCCCGGTCCGTTACCGCCAACCTGAAAATATCCTGGTTTCCGCATGCCGACCGTTCCCAGGGATGTCCCTGCCGTGGTTTTCATCACTTCCAATGACAGATATCGTCACCTTCGTCGTATTCGCTGTTTATTCCATCCACCCCGAGCGACCAGAGCTGGAACTCGGTGGGCCTGTAAAAACCGTCTGTCTCGGGATCTCTCTTTGCGCTCACCGTGATGGTTTCGCCATCGATCGTCTGGATGTTGACCAGCTCTCCGTAATCACGCGAGTGAATGTAGATGAGAGGATTGCCCCAGAGGTCGCAATACTCCCAGAGCTGGTTGTCGGTACGTTTCCAGTCGAGGCGTTTCTTGAGGTGGTCAGCCTGCAGCTTCGAAATGGTATCCGCATCGACATTCCCCCTCTGTCTCTCATCGAGATCACCGATGAAGGGGCCGTTGTACTTGCGGGTCTCCAGGCAGGCCAGCACGCTCTCGATCCCCTCGTTGATTCCGTTACTTGGGATCCGGAAGAAGGAAAGTGAGCTGGGCGGATAATCGCCCGTCTCGACAGCGTATTGCTCGAGCAGGCTCACGAGGCCGGTGATGTTCGACTTCACCGCTCCTTCTTCCCCCGACTGCCTGCCCCACATGACGCCTGACATGGAGAGCCCTGCAAGGATCGCGATAATAGAAATAACCACGAGCAACTCTACCAGGGTGAAGCCGGCTGCTGCGGGTAAGCTTCTCTTCTCAAGCATCATTTCCTTTTTCCCTTCGCACGGAAGACCTTGAAGTTGTCAATAGTGACCGAGTACTCGTTGCCGATCGCATCGGTGCGGGCCATCACTGAAAGCTGGTATTTCGTGGAGAGTCCCGGCACCTGGACCGACTGGGCGACCTTTTCGCCATCGAAGTAGAGGTCGAACATATTGCTCCGGACGCTCCCCTTGTCAGTTCTCGCCTTGCGGATTTCGAGAGTGTGAAATTTCGTGTCATCTTCCCAGGTGACATTCCGCGTGTAGAGCGCTCCCTTGACGGTACCCTCTTCATCCGCAGCGGGGTCGACCGGTTCAATCCAGTCGCCCTTTGCGGTGCGAAGCCTCACACGCACCCTGCCCTCAAAATCCCTGAAGATGCTCAATGCAGCCAGCGCGCTGCGTTCACCATCGGGGCCGCTCAGGCGCAGAAAGGGAGCCACCCGGCCTGAATCGATCCTGACGCGAACAGCTACCCGTTCGAGATCCCGGCTGCGGTAAACCCGCATGAGCCGGATGCCGCTCTCCCCGTCTGCCTTGTCATCGGCTCCGGTCTGCTGGCCCTTGAAGATGATGTTGGAGTCGGCCAGGTCGACATCGATGCCATAGAGCTCAACCTGGCTCCACCCATCGATCGAACCCTCAACCGAGCCCTCAAATTCATCGACCCAGACCTGCAGTCGCTCCATGTCACGAATCAGGTTCCTGGCATTAGTGGCGTATACCTTGGCGCTCCTGGCGAAGGCCGAAACCCCGGTTTTTTTCGACGAGGAATTCTTCTTGAGAACAACAAGCGCCTGGTCAAACAAATCTGCCGCCTCGCGGTGATGGCCCTGGATGTAATTGTAGTAGCCGAGCCCATTGAGCGTGGCCGGACGCCCCTCCTGCAGGGTGTTAGAGCGGGTCAGGTAACCCAGCCCCTGCTCCAGCTTTCCCTGGCGCAGGAAGGCGAGGCCGGCCGCTTCGAGCACGGCCGGGTCTTCGGGGCTGACATCGACGGCAAACTCGAGGTGAACGCTCGACTGCGCAGCATCTCCTGTACGGTTTTCAATCAGGGCCTGCAGCCTGGAGCAGACCCCGAAGAGAGCCTGGCTGGAGACATAGGCGGAGCGAACGGCAGCCACCAACTCCCCGGCCTCAGCTGTTCGTCCCTGTCCAACCAGGATATTGGCGAGCATCAGGCTGGGGAGGGGATTCGCTTCCGCCAGGCCGGCCGCCGAGCGGTAGTGGGCTTCTGCCTGCGGCAGGTTGCCGCGGAGCTCCTCGATGGACCCGAGCCCAAGCCTCGCCCGCATGCCAACGAGAGGCTCGCCGGTCTCATCGAGTGCTTTCTTAAGCGCCTGCTCGGCCTTCCAGAAGAGCCCCTGGGTGATGTCCACCATCGCGGAATCAATGGCCGCCTGCAGGTCGCCTGGAACCCTGGCGAGGTAGGCCTTGAGCCGCTTGCCGGCTTCCTTGTGCTGACCGGAAGCATAGTCGAGAGCTGCCAGGCGCAGCTCGATGTCGGCGAAATCCGGCTGGAGCTCCCGGGCCTTGGTGAACCGGTCACGGGCCAGGGCGGTATTCTTCACCCCCCCCATGCGTGTATAGATAATCGCACTGTTGTAGAAGCCCTCGAAATTCAGATCGGGGGTCAGCTGCGGCTGGATCAG
>JAYGDV010000037.1:0-4585 GCA_046582735.1 Planctomycetota bacterium | reverse complement strand
GCGGTCGGCGTCCGGTCCGGGCGGCAGGCGCCTCTGGCTCCCTTGCGGCTCCGGCGGTACCTCGAGACTGGAACTTCCTGCGAGCACCGCTTCGACGGTTTTCAGCAGATCAGCTTCAAAGTCCAGGATGGGCTTGGTGATGTAATCGATCGCTCCGAGGCGCAGAGCCTCGAAGGCGTTATCCATGCTGTTGCAACCGGTGGCTATGATGACCTGTGCGGCGGGATCGGTCTTCTTCAACTCACGCAGAACTTCGAGTCCATGCATGCCGGGCATGACGAGGTCCAGCAGGACAAGGTCGATCGAGCCTGCCTGCTCGGAAAATATTTTCAGTGCCTCGCCTCCATCTCCGGCGGTTGAGACCTCGAAGCCGTTGCTCTCGAAGTACAACTCCAGGGCGTCGCGGATGAAGGCCTCGTCGTCGACCAGCAGGATGTGGGGATGCCCAGGCTGTTTGTCGGTGGTGCCGTTCTTCGAGTTCATGCTTCGACCGTCGAGTTCAGGGTTGCGCAGAGGTCTTCGAGCTTGAACGGCTTCAGCAGGTGGGCGTGGCAACTTTCGAGGACTTCCGGGGGAATGTTCTCCGGCAGGCTTCCTGTGCACAGGATAATCTTCAATGCCGGATCGCATTGCCGCAGGGCCTGGAATGTTTCGATTCCGTTGCTGGAGTTCTGCATGCAGATATCGAGGATGACGAAGTCGAAGAGCTGGTTTTTACAGGCATCGAGGGCATCTTTCCCGGAGCAACAGCAGGTTACGTTCTGAGCGCCGAGGAAATCACGCAGCATGTCCCGGATCTGTTCCTCATCGTCGACCACGAGGATCCGCTGGTCGCGTCTGCAGGCTTCGGTCTCCGCGGTACCCACGCCCGGCTCACCTCCGCACCCTGCTGCGGCCTTGTCGCCCGAGGGCAGGGTTACCGAGAAGGTGGTTCCCTCCCGGGGGCAGCTCTCAACGTTGATTCGTCCGCCTCGCGACTGGATGATGTTGTAACAGACCGAGAGCCCCAGGCCGGTTCCGGCCTGTTCTCCACCGCCGAGGGCTCCCTTGGTGGTGAAGAAAGGATCGAAGATCCTGTTGAGGTTTTCCCTGCTGATCCCGCAGCCGGTGTCTGCCACCCTGATATCGATCATTCCGGGTTCGCCCGGCTGGACCTCCAGGGTGATTTTCCCCCCGGTGCCCAGCGCGTGGATCGCATTGATCAGCAGGTTCAGAAGAACCTCCTGGAGCTGTCCGGAGCTGATTGCAACTGCTGGGACCGCGTGGATATCGAGGCAGAGTTCGATGCCATTGGACTCGAGCTCTTTTTTCACCAGGCAGAGGGCGCTCTTTACAACGTTCTCAACATTGCAGGAGCGGTTTCCTGCTCCCCTGCGGTTGTAGGAAGAGAGACTGCCGGTGAGTTCCTGCGCTCTGCGCGTCTGGGTAAGCGCAACCTCCACAAGCTGCGGCATGTACTTGGGGTTCTTGCTGGCCAGCTGGGCATAGCCTGAAATGCCGGCCATGATGTTGTTGAACTCGTGGGCGATCCCGGAAGCCAGCAGTCCGATGGTCGCTATCTTTTCAGTGCGCACCAGCTCGTACTGGGATTCGACAAGCTGGCGGTTGCGCTCGGTGAGCTCGTCGGTGGTTTTCTTGAGGCGAAGTGAGGAGCGAATCCTTGCCAGCAGCTCGGGATGCTTGAAGGGCTTGGGTATAAAGTCGTCGGCGCCGGCATCGAGTCCTTCGATGCGGGAGTCCACCGAGCCCCTGCCGGTGAGCAGCAGGACCATGATTCCCCGGGTGGCCTCTTCCCTTTTCAGCTTCCGGCACACCTCGATCCCGTCTATTCCGGGCAGGATCCAGTCCAGCAGGATCAGGTCCGGGAGTTCTTTCCCGGCAATCTCCAGCGCCTCTTCTCCACTCGTGGCGGTGAGAGCCGTATAGCCCTGCAGCTCCAGGAGCCTGGAGACAGCTCCAAGGAGTTCTTCGTTATCGTCGACGATCAGGATTTTTTCCGGATCGAGACCCTGTTTTTCTTTTCCCGGTTCCATCATGAGAGCTCATCTCCGGCGGGCTGCGATTCCGTCTCTTCCTGCTGGAAATTGACCTTCGAGTCCAGTGTCTCCAGCAGGACATTGGCATTGGTGATGATGTGTTCGATATCCCTTCGCACCGCAGGCGTGAGGTTTTCATCCATCAGCAGCAATTCTGCGTAACAGAAGACTGCGTTGAGGGGATTTTTCAGGTCGTGCGCCAGCATCCTGAGAGTTTTACGGTGGCACAACTCCTGGTGGGAGGGCTCGAGCAGGGTCGACTTCCATCGGGTCATGGCCTGGATTCGACTGTCGAGTTCATCCCTCCTGCCGGGGAGCACGACAAAGTCCATGGCGCCGTTTTCAAGCCAGTGCGCACCTTCCTCCACATTGCTGACGGCAACCAGCAGCAACGGGGGAAGGCCATCTCTGCCAAGGAATCTGCCGGCTTCTTTGACGTCTGCAAAGTCGCCGTCGAGCACCACGCAGAGGATCTCCTCGGGCTGGCTGTGTTTCTCAAGGAGGCTCTCGATACCGCTGTATTCGTGGACCTGGAGCGAGCGCAGCAAGGTGCTTGCCGATCGCAGCCGCCCGGCTGGATCGACCAGGGCCGTAGTTCTTTCCTTCATCCCATTCTCCTCTAGATCACCCCCAACAAAGAAGATACTGGTTGCGGCAGAGGTCCTCCCGGAACCCGCTGATCCGCGCGTTTTTCCTGCATAGAAGATTACGATGCAGGCAGAAACCGGGCAAAGGGGGGTTCTGGAGGGCTTCAGGAGGCCTCGCAGCGAAGTTTACCGGAAGCTTTAATAAGAGGTTTTCAGAGCAATTCTTCGAAGTCGGGGGGGATCGGCGCTTTTAACTCGAGATACTGCTTCAGGCGGGGATGCCAGAAGCGGATGGATTCTGAGTGCAGGAGGTAGCGAAGCGGCCATTGCCGGCGCAGGGGGAGCTCACCAGGAGAGTCTCCGCCGTAGCGTTCGTCCCCGGCAATGGGGTGTCCTGCGGCGGCGAGGTGGACACGAATCTGGTTCTGCCGTCCTGTCAATGGGCTGCAGCGAAGGAGGGTGCAGTCGTTGTAGGTTTCGAGGACATCGACCTGGGTGCGGGATTCCTTGAGAGGCTCGTTTTCGAGGGCTGATTGCAGGCAGTGCCCCTCTCCGATGGGGATATCGATTTCCCTGTTCTCCGGAGGGAAATGCCCATTGGCGAGTGCCAGGTAGGTTTTTGAAACCAGCCGTTGCTCAAATTGTTTCTGTACTTCCCGGTGGACGTAGGCTTTTTTGCCGACGACGACCACCCCCGTGGTGTGCCGGTCGAGTCGATGGCAGAGCCTGGGCACGATCTCTTCGGCGCTGGGGCCCGAGGAATGGTACCTGTGATGGAGGTAATTGATCAGGGTGTCGTAAACATGGCGCCCAACCGGGTGGACGAGCATTCCCGGTGGCTTGTTGACTGCAACGAGCCATTCATCTTCGTAGATGATGTCGAGCTTGCGCTCTGAGTAGTCGTCCGGGATACCAAGCCCGCTTGAGAGGTGAATCTCAACCAGGTCGTCGAGGTGCACACGCCGGCTGGCCTTCGTTTTCTCACCGTTTACGGTTACCAGGCCCTCGCGGATCAGGCCCTGCAGCCGGTTGCGTGATTTCCAGGCGAGGTTGTTGACCAGGAAGTTGTCGAGGCGCTGGGATTCATTGCTCTTGACCACCATGGACAGCTGGTTTCTCTCCTTGGAGAGATCTCTTCCCCTGCCGATCACGATTCCACCTCCGGGTTGCTTCTGCAGCAGGGTGCAGGTTTTCCGAGAGTGTTTTCAGGTGTTGTCATGGCGGGTGCGAAGAGCTGCAACAAAAGGTTCGTAACTGTAGGGGCGCTTGCTGTGTTGTGCCAGTTCCCTGATTTCCGCATGGTATTTTTCGTAGATGGACTGCAGCTGTTCAGAGTAGTTGCCATCACAGAAATAGGTTCGGCAGCCCAGTGGTCTTCTCTCCCGTTCCACGCAAAGGCCCTCTTCCCAGAAGGGACACAAAACGCTGTCGGCGCTGAAGGGTTCGGGGTGCTTCTCTCTCAGGTAGTCCAACTCCACGCTCGAGGCGTAGAGAGTGTGGTCCATCTTCTCGAAGTCACAGCAGTCACCACGCAGCCAGCATTTTACGCCGCTTTGCTCAACCTCTTCGTCAACCCTCCGGTAGATATCCTCGAGGGCTTTCCTCTCAGCAGCGCCGAGGGCTGCCAGGGGCTCGTTTTCGTTGTCCGGTGGGTTGATTTTGCGGCTCATGAGCTTGTGGCTGCGCTTTTCGTGTCAGTGGCGGAGGTGTGCCTGGATTGTTGGATTCGCCAGATGTCAGGATATCTGACACGGTAGAGGCGATTTCCCATTTCGGTTCGTTTCTCTATCTCTGCCCAGTATAGCAGGTTGTGCTAAATATTCAGGGTTGGAACAGAGGTTGCATTAATGCTTTCTTCGAGCTCTAGGCAGTTTTCAGCCCGGGTGAGCTCCAGTACCCGACAGTTTTCGGGAACAACCTGTTTCTATTCAAGTTATCGGCATACATATTCCGAAAAAATAA
>JAYGDV010000574.1:0-4085 GCA_046582735.1 Planctomycetota bacterium | reverse complement strand
TCCTGCTATATGCCGACACGATCAGCCATCTCGATGGGGGGGTTTACCTGAGCGTTGGGTCCTCGGTGATGTCACCCATGATCTTCGAGAAATCCATCTCGATGGCCCGCAACCTGGCCCGCAGTGGAGGTGCCTCCCCGGAGGATTTCCTCATCGTTGTCAACGATCTTGCAGAGTCTACCTGGGACTGGTCAAAGGGAGAGCCGCCAAAGGACAACCCCGCCTACTACGTGCGTTTCTGCAAGTCCTTTTCGCGGATGGGGGGCGAGCTTTATTACGCCGGCGTCGACAACAGGGTGTTCCTGCTGAATCTCTACAAATGCCTGGTGTCTCTTTCCTGAGTTCTTTATACCGATGGCCACCCGGGAACGAGGCACGAGGTGGGGCTACCTTGTCAGCAATTGTCACGGGCAATCTACCGACAATTGCCCTGCTCCGGCTTGCGTGTATGATACGGGCTTTCCGATCCTCTCAGCCCCTGGTTTCAGGGTAGTGGGGGAATGGTTCCTGTTGTTAAAAATTATACACCCGTTGCCCGGAGGCGAAGTGATGCGCCGGGTTTCGGCAACATCTCTGCTCTACCATCCACGCCCGGTTTTTAGGAGTCGACTGAAATGCCTTATGTCCTGAAGAGCAAATTCCCTGGAGCCCTCCTGGCGGTTTTGTTTTTTGCGTTGACCGGAGGTGCTCTCCAGGCGCTGACCATATCTGAGATCATGTATTCACCCAGGGGTGAGGAGCAGAGGCGCTTTGAGTTCATCGAGCTCTTCAACGAGAACCCCGATCCGCTCGATCTCTCCGGTTTCATGATCTGCGATGGAGTGAGCTTCGTGTTCCCCGAGGGAACCTGGATGGAGGGACATACTTTTCTCGTCGTTTGTGCTGACCAGGCTGCTATCAGGGACAGGTATGGTATCCAGAATACTGTTGGCGACTGGGCCTGGGATGGCGAGAGCGGGAATTCTCTCTCCAATGGCGGAGAGGACATCGAGATCTGCAATACCGGGGGACGGACGATCCTCAGGGTCGAATACAACGATCGCGGCAAGTGGCCGGTCGGTGCCGATGGGCTGGGCCACTCCCTGGAGCTTGGGGCTCCTTATACAGAGCAGGATGATCCAGACAGCTGGGTCCAGTCGAGTGATCTCGGCGGCTCCCCCGGCCTTTTGAATCCCTGCTGGGAGGCGTTTGGACAGCAGACGGTCATCCTTCCGCCCGGGCCTGTTCGCGGCCTGGCGGTGGGAGAATTTCATGGTCACCATGACATAGGTGAACCCTGCACCCCCGGGGATTTTACGGTGAACGGTGCCGGCGATGACCAGCAGTACGAGATGGTCGCCTCGGGTAATGATATCTGGGCCGGTGGTGACCAGTTTCATTTCGCCTATGTCCAGATCCGGGGCAATTTCGATGTCAGGTGCCGCCTCCTTGCGCGCAACTGGACCCCGGGCCAGGCCGGTGGGAAGGCGGGGATCATGGCTCGCCACGATCTCTCTGACCGGTCCGCCTATGTTTTTCTCCAGGACACTCCCGCCCCCGGCGGGGCAAAGGCGTCGAGGAGAACCATCCACGAAGGGGATAACGATGAGGTGCAGGCCACATTTGACGGGCAACCCCTCTGGTTCCGTCTGCGCCGAAGCGGCAATACGATAACGACCTATTATTCAACGTCGGAGACCGGCAGGAGCTGGAGGACCCTGGGTGTTGCCGCGGCCTCGAGGACAACCTGGGCGCATGGCCCCAATGTCTACATCGGGCTGGCCATGACATCGCAGGCCGGCTGCGATACGGGTTCAATTACCCTCGGAAACATCCAGATCACCGGGGAGGTCATCTCTACTCCCGGGGACGGGAACGAGCCCGATCCGGGTAAGAAGGTAGAGGAAGAACCTACCGGGGTCTGCCGGCCGCCGCTGGGAGTGAAGATCAACGAAGGTTTCTTCCGCGGTACCGATGAGCGCTGGGTAGAGCTCTACAACCCCGGCGCCGAGAACTTTGACCTCGCGGGCTATTACCTCACCGATGACCGGAACAATCCGGAGAAGATTCTCCTGGCTGAAGGGGCGGTGATTCCCGCAGGAGGGTATCTCAGCTACACGGAAACGGAGCTGGGATTGGATTTTTCAGTTACCGAGGAAGAAAACAAGGTCTTCGTCGCTCTCATCGAGCCACGCGGCGGGCGGACCGTTGACGCGGTCAATTTCCGCCCGAGCCACGATGGCCTGAGCGAGGCGCGGGTTCCCGATGGCGGGGAGATGCGCGATGCCGCCGAGCCGACCAGGAGCGACCCCAACAGGCTGGATGTGAATACCAGCGTCGTGATTCACGAGATCATGTACCACCCCATCGACAACAATAACGACCGTGAATTTGTCGAACTTTACAACCGCTCGAACGAGCCGGTCGATCTCACCGGCTGGGAATTCACCAATGGAATCGAGTTTGACTTTCCCGACAATACTGTTCTCCCTCCGGGTGAATACCTGGTCGTGGCGCGTGACCCGGTACTGATCAGGTCGGTCTACGGCCTGCCCGAGAATGCAGTTCTCGGGCCCGTTGACGAGGATGCGCTCGATGACTTCGGCAGCCTCAGTGATCGGGGTGAGCGGATTACGCTCCAGGACGGGCTCGGTCGAACGGTCGACACGGTGCGCTATTTCGATGGAGGCGACTGGCCGCGCTGGGCTGACGGTCATGGATCATCCATCGAACTCATCGATCCGTTGCAGGACAACCGCTTCGGTATGGCCTGGGATGCAAGCGATGATTCAGATAAGGCCGAGGTCACCCGGTTCTCCTACAGCGGGCGTCACTCAAGCGGCGACTCCGAGCTCCATCTTCTTCTTCTGAGCCGGGGGATTACCGTGGTCGACAACGTCTCGGTACTGCAGGGCGGCTCGGCGAGCGAGGACTTCCCCATCATCGACACCGATGAAGTGTGGAGCTATTTCAAGGGCACCAGGGCCCCGCCGGAGAACTGGAAGGATCTCGATTTTGATGATTCCGGCTGGCTGAGGGGTCAGACCGGGATCGGCTTCGGTGACAACGACGACCGGACGGTTCTTACCGACATGCGGGGTAATTACCTCAGCATTTTCTGCAGGAAGACGTTCACGGCCGAGGACATCGATGAGATCACGGAGCTGGTAGTGAAGGTCACGGTTGATGATGGCTTCATCGCCTATCTCAACGGAACCCAGGTGGCTTCTTATAATCTGAATTCAAGCAATTTTAACGCGGGGGCGCCTTCTTTCGGCGAACCGAGCCTGCAGGAGCAGTCGATTGCTGATTTCAGGAACCTGCTTGTTGAGGGAGAGAACATCCTGGCTGTGCAGGTCCACAACAATTCGCTGCAGAGCTCTGATCTGAGCTTCATTCCAAGCCTGGTGAACCGGGTGCCGTCGGATGTCGTTCGAGGCGATGAGCGGATCGTCAACACGGGCTTCGATACGAACACCAGCGGCTGGGTGCTGCAGGGCACCCACGTTCGAAGCGGGCGCACCACCACTGACGCGATCGATGGCGCCGGCTCGCTCAAGATCATCGCTTCGGGGCGTGGTGACAATAAGGTCAACCGGATCGAGAGCTCCAACAGTGGCACCCGCGCCTTCGCCACAGGGCAGGATCTGCTGGTGGTCTTCGATGCAAAATGGCAGATCGGCTCCCAGACGCTCAACACCCACGGCTATAAGCACGAGATGGCGAAGACCCACGAGCTCAATGTTCCTGACAACCTCGGCACCCCCGGGGCCGTCAACAGCGTCAGCATGAGATTGTTCGTGAATGGCGCTGGTGTGAACCTCGGGCCGGTGCTGGCGGATCTTGACCAGAGTCCCCAGGTGCCGATCGGGGGGGAGAACGTCAGGATTCGGGTCCGGGTGGCTGATTCCGATGGGGTCGAGAGCGTGCGCCTGCGCTGGTCGCGAAACAACCCCGTCACGAATCCTTCAACGGTCGACATGACGGATACCGGTGCCGGTACCTGGGAGGGTACGATCCCCGCACAGAGCGTTAATTCACGGGTCATTTTCTTTATCGAGGCGACCGATGCCGCCGGCAACGAGGGGCGCTACCCGGTGGATATC
>JAYGDV010000554.1:0-5215 GCA_046582735.1 Planctomycetota bacterium | reverse complement strand
GAATAAAGAAAGGTTTTCACGGGTATGTCGTGTAAGAAACTGAACTCTTGCGACCCTAAGTTCCTGTTGGCTCTCAAAAGCCTTTTAATCCTCGGCCTGCTGGCCATTCCCTTTTCCGGCGTTAAAGCCCAGGACGAAGATGGAGGTCTCCTCAAGGAGGGCTTCTCCAAGTTCGAGGAAGGCGACCTTGATGGCGCCATCGCCGGGTTTGAGAAGGCGTTTGCTGAGAACCCTTCGAATGACCAGGTTACCGATTTTGTCGAGCGGGCAACGGTTGCCAAGATCTACCGCATGGTTCGCAGCAAGAACCCGAGAGTCTCCGGCATCGGCGTTGAGCTCCTGAGAATTTCCACCCTGATCATTTCCCAGCGTGGTGAGGACAGCGAGGTCCTGAAGGCCGCGGTTGATACGGTTCTTCAAAGCGAGAACGAGCAGCAGCTGAGATACAAGATTCAGTATGCCTATCAACTCGGCCGCAACCTTGTGCCGCTGTTGATTCCCTATCTCGGTGATGGAGAAATTGCCGTGCGGGCCCTGGTGATGAACTGGATTGCCCGTATCGGAGTCGATGCTTTGCCTCCCCTGGTGGCGGCCTCGAAACATTCCGATGGCCGTATCCGTACCAACATTGCCGCCCTGCTGGGTGCGCGGTCGCTGAGACATGCCTACTCCCTGGGTTATCTCCAGGCCATGGTCGAGACCGATGAACTCAAGGAGGTGCGGGACGAAGCCGCCAACTCCCTGAACGCCATTCTTGCCGATCTTGATGGGTCAGGCACTGTGGATGCCGCCAAGGCCTATTTCCTCGGCCAGGCTCGCGAGTTCTATCTCAAGCCGTACCGGAATCCTTTCGACAATAGGAAATATTCACCAATGGTCTACGAACTCCAGGATGGACAGGTCGTAGGTACCAAGGTGGCAGCCTTCCAGGTCAGTGAAATGATGGCCTCCCAATGCCTGCTGGAGGCGCTTCGCCTCGATCCCTCTTTCACCGCCGCCCGGGTTTACACGCTCTGTAACGATGCCGCCCGCCTGGTGGAGTACGATGAGAATGAAAGCTGGTATTCACAGCAGGATAAATTCGAAGATGTGAAATCTGTGCTTTCCGACCAGAAGGCTTATACCAACCTGGTGTTGAGGAATCGCCAGCTTTCGGCTCCGGCACCGGTTCTTTATGCCGCGATTGGGCAGGCTGCCCTTGATGGCCGCGGTGAGGTGGCACGCACCCTCATTCGCGCTGCCCATACCATCGGCCTGCGTGGCGAGGTTCCCGCTACTCTTGTCGAGGCCCTCGAGGATGAGAATTCCCGCCTCGTACGCGTCGCAGCCGCGATTACGCTGGCCTACTGGAATCCCGAGTCCGGCTTTGATGCCGGTGAGCAGGTGATCTCCATTCTTGCCAATTCGGTCGTCCAGAGTGGTGTTCGGACCGTGGTCAAGGGAATGGGTAACAAGCCCCTGGCCAACCGCTTCGATGCGCTTCTTCGCAGCAAGCTCAACATGGAGAGCTATCTCCACGAGACGAATGTCGAAGAGTTGCTTCATACGCTCAGAAAATCTCCCCCGGACATGGTCCTGGTGGATGAAGAGATCGGTTATGCCTCTGTTAAAAGTGCTATCTCACCGATCAATACGATTGTCAATGAGCTCAGGAAAGACTACAGGACAGTGGATGTTCCAGTAGTCGTTATTGTTGATCCCAGTCGTGAAGAAAAGGCCAAGGAGGCCTACCAGAGCGACGAGAGGAATGTCTGGGTTATCGCTGCCAATATCGGTGCCGTGGCACTTCAGAAAGGAGTGGTCGAGCCCATCTTCGAGGGCAAGGATGATTCCAAGACCCTCGCGACCCGGTTGGCCTCCGAGGCTGCCCAGGCTATTTCCTATCTCTCGTCGGTACGTACCGACATGCCCGTTTCCCAGGCGGTCGGCTCTCTGGGGCAGGTCCTCACGAACAGGCCTGACACTGTCAGGATCCCCTGCCTCGAGGCGCTGGGTCACCTGAGTGCTACGGGCCTTCTCGCCCAGCTTGCCCAGGTTTTTGCCAACCTGGACAATTCCGTAGCGGTTCGAACGGCTGCCATGACTGCCGTAGGCAAGGCCCTGTCGGCCTCTGATAAAGCCTCTGACGATGTTCTCCTGATCATCCAGAAGGGTTGCACTGAGAGCAGCCTGGGTATTCGCCAGGCGGCCTGGATTGCCTTCGGGCGTTCCGGGGCGAGTGCGGAAGACCACCTTGCCCTGATTCAGAGCAAGGCTTCCGGCGTTGCTGCCGCGGAGGAAGACCCTGCAGATGCCCTGGATGAGGACTCGGATCCGGTTGGAGAAGCATCTGCTGAAGAGCCTGCCAGTGACGACCTTATAGACGATTTCTGATTGAACCTTGGCTCTTAAAACCTCCTGTCCCTGTTGCGGCAAGCTGTTTTCGGCTCCCGAGGAGTACGCGGGCAAAAAGACCAATTGCCCGAAGTGCGATCATCGGTTTGTGCTGAAGACCGAGGAGCAGGCCCTGCAGGAGGCGGCGGAGCTCGAGGCGAAGAAGCTGCAGCAGCTCGAGGATCGGCGGCGTATCGATTTGATTGAACGCCAGGAAAAGAAGAACCTCGATCGCCAGGCATCGATGCCGTATTACGAGAGGTTCCAGACAGGGACCCAGCCGGTGCGTAACTACGATCCCCGCTCGGGGCCGGGCTTCCTGAGCCTGAGGTATCTCGCTGACCTGTTACTGATCGGGGCCTACGCGGCTCTCCTGCTTTCGCTGATCGGTATCGGTCTGACGGTCTACCTGCAGGTAATCGGTGAGATCGGCTCCATCGTCATTCTCAGCCTCATCCTGATCGGCTGGGTGCTGGTGGGGGGCATTCTTTTTCTGCTGTTGAAATACCTTGCGGAGCTGGCGTTATTGCTTGCGAGCCTCGGTGACCAGCAGAATGACGTTGTGCGGCTGTTGCTTGATTTGCGGGTCAATACAGACAAGAACCCTCCGGAGGAGAGCTGAGGGGGGGTGTCCAGATCTTATACAGCCGTTTGCATACAGGCTGCGGAGGTAGTAGAAATCCTCGGTAGCAGGGGGTTTTTGCCGTGTCGGTGTGCGGAGAGTAAATATTCTGGCGGTCTGGACAGGCCCATCTGGTAAAATAGACTTTCCGGAGATCGGCAATTCAATTCTGGGCGACCTGTCCCAAACAGCGAATTACGGAAATCCCGAGAAACCACCTGGAAGCCAGTTCCAGGCTGAAATGAAGCATTCAGTGAGCAGCGCCTGGAATGATCCACGGCAAAGAAAATCCAGATAATCCATTTCCCTCCGATAAACCAGAACCTTCTGTTGAAGGTGAGCAGGCTGAGGCCCGATATATAGAGAAGGCAGAGGTCGGAAATACAGAGGCTGTCAGCGCCGGTAACGGGAGGCAGCAGGATGAGGATTCTTTCGGCCCTGTGAAGAAGAAGCGAAGGTTGAGGGGGCTGTTAAAAAGCGCGGTTGTAGAGGTTGTGGTTCTCGTCGTACTGGCGTTTGCCCTGGCCATGACAACCAAGACCTATGTTGTTGAGGCCTACGAGATCAAGGGACGCAGCATGGTGCCGACCTTCGAGGATGGTCAGCGTGTTGTCGTTCTGAAGTTGTTCAGTGAGGTCGAGCGCGGTGACATCGTTATTTTTTCCACCAGAGATGAACCCGAAAAGGATCTCATTAAAAGAGTGGTGGCTTTGCCCGGCGAGCGAATCCAGATCAGTAAAGGAGTGGTCAGGATCAACGGAGAGCCCCTGGGAGAGAGCTATATCAAGGACCAGGATTTCGGTCTCTACGATGCACAGATTGATGAGTACGTGCCGGAAGGCCAGATCTATGTTCTTGGTGACAACCGTGATGACAGCCACGATTCGAGGCGATTCGGCAGCGTATCTTCGGAGAGTCTGAAAGGTAAGGTCGTCGTTCGCTGGTGGCCGTTTCACGAGGTAAAAACTTTTTAAAATGCTTTGAGGGATCCCCGATGAGGGATTCAATAGCGGGTCTGTCCATTAAACGAGGACGATCAGATTCACCTGCATTCTGTCGCCGGCCTTCAGGGCTGCCGATGGTAATCCCGGTCTCTTTGCAGGTTTGAAATGGATAAAATAGTTAGTGGTGAAATCTGCCGGGATTCGAATGCCGGATCTGCTGGTGGATTTCAGAATTGAATAAACTCAGGAGTCAGTCGTGAATAAGAAGGCCATCGGCCAGATCCTAAAGAAAAAAGGGGTCGTCAACGACGCTCAGATAGCAAAAGCTCTCGAGTACGCCAAGAATGAGAGTTGCAGACTTGGCGAGGCGCTCGTGAAGACAGAGGCTTGCGGACAGGAAGATGTCAGCAGGGCTCTTGCAACTCACTGGGGACTGCCCTACGCCAATCTCGCCACGGCGGAGATCAAGAAAGAGATCATCGCCCTGGTTCCGAAAGAGGTTGCGGTTGAGAACAATATCGTCCCGGTTACGCGAAAAAATGGCACCCTGATCGTGGCGATGGATTCGATGGACCTGATGGTCCTCGACAACCTGCGTTTTCTGCTCAACCAGCAGGTTGAGGCAGCTATCTCGACTCCCAAGGATATCGAGGAATCACTCGATCACTACTACCGGCTCACCGGGGATCTTGGCGATGTCATCGGAGACGGTGAGGATGGTGTCCAGGTCGGCCGTGGCGAGTACTCCGGAGAAGATGGCGAGGCCGATGACGCACCTGTTATCAAGTACGTCACCCAGCTCATCTCCAACGCTCTGAAGGAGCGCGCCAGTGATATTCACATCGAGCCGTTTGAGAAGCGCGTCAGGATTCGCTACCGGATTGACGGTATCTGTATCGAAAAGGAAAATCCTCCCAAGCGTCTCCAGGGCCCGATTCTTTCACGTATCAAGATCATGGCGCGGATGGACATGGCGGAGAAGCGAAGGACGCAGGACGGCCGGATCAAGATCAAGCTGCACGGCAGGGATATTGACCTGCGAGTGAGTAGCCTGCCCGCCCGCCACGGCGAGAGCATCGTCATGCGTATTCTCGACAAGGAGAAGGGCCTCGTTGACCTCGAAGAGCTTGGCTTCCACGAGACGGAGTATGAACGGTTCAACAAGATCATCAAGCGGCCCAATGGAATCTTCCTCGTGACCGGCCCGACGGGATCGGGAAAGACGACAACGCTCTAAGCAGCTTTGAAGATTCTCAACCAGCCGGATGTAAAAATC
>JAYGDV010000550.1:0-19864 GCA_046582735.1 Planctomycetota bacterium | reverse complement strand
ATGCAGCGGAGGGTGTGATCGATGTTCTTCTGCCGTTTGTTTTTGTCCGGCGATACGAAGCCCTGGTGAATCGAGAAGCCGGTGAGCCCTACTCCATTTTCGATGGCTCTGCGCTTGAGCGACTGGAGGTATTCGTTGGTTTCCCCCGACATCTGCCGATGCAGGATCTCAACTCCATCAAAGCCCATTTCTGCAGCCTGGTCGATAGAGCCCTCTACGCTGGTTTTACCCTCGGGTTTACCGCGGAAATGCCAGAAGGAGTAGGTCGAGACGGAGATGCGGTTGCCGCGCGGGCCCTTTTTTTTCTCCTCGCCGGTATTTTCTCGTGTAACGGCGGCAGCTTCACGGCAGAGCCCGGGTTGCAAAATTCCGGCGGAGGCAAGTGCTCCGGCTGCGAGGAAATTTCTACGCGTGTTTTTCGTCATTTTATATTCTCCGGTGGGCTCTTGCTGGGGGCGTTAAAGGCGTTAAAAAGGGTACTTGAGAAAGGTTGGATGAACCCAGACAAAACCCGTGGTTTCCACTCGTGCGGGGCATAAAATGGGTAGTTGGGAAAGAGTAATGAAATTTCACAGGTTGGCCTCCCCCGACCCGGGAGCTTGAATGAAAATGCCATCTTCATCAGGTCTACATACAAGCTGGTTTACTTTTTTCAGCCTATGCCTGCTGTTCTCAGCAGTTGCAGGTCTGCCTGTATGTGCTGACGATTGTAATCGCAACGGTGTTGAGGATGAGCTCGACATCAATGCACAGACAAGTCTCGATTGTGATGATGATGGAGTGCCGGATGAATGCCAGCTGGCCCCCGTCGATTTCTCCAGTCGTGAACTTGGCATCACTGTTTCACGTTACCCCCGGGCGATCACCTGTGCAGATGTCGATTCCGATGGGGTCCTGGACATTATCACCGCCAACAAAGATGGCGACACTCGTTCGATGGTGTCGGTTCTGAAAAATGACGGCAATGGTATCTTCCAGCGTGCAGACTTTGATGATGCCGTTCGGGCCAGTGACATTGCAGCAGCTGATTTTGATGGAGATGAGGCAGTCGATCTCATCACTGCCAATTACTACACTCTCGAGGTCCTCTGGAATGATGGGACCGGTTCTTATGAAGAGCGCTTGAGCATCCCGGTGGAGCGCGGGACCCGCCACGCCACAGCCGGTGATTTCAACGGAGATGGACTGGCAGATATTGTTTCGACCAACGACCGCAGCAACCGTGCCTGGGTGTATCTCAACGCGGGACAGAGGGAATTCTCCGAGCCTGTTTCCTACAACGTGGGATCTGTCCCTTCTGTTGTGCGGGTGGTCGATATCGAAAAAGATGGAGATCTCGATATCTGCACGGTGAACGTGGGCTCGGGGACCGTCACAATTTTACAGAATAACGGCAGCGGAATATTTGCCTCTTCCCGTACGGTTTCAACCGGGTTGAACAGCCCGGTCCACCTGGCCGTGGCTGATTTCGATCTCGACGGCGAGACCGACCTGGCCGTTGCCAGCCAAAGCACCATCATGCTCCTGTACGGAGGAGATTTCACAGCGCGCCAGAGCTTCGAGGCAAATGCGGGAGAGCTGGTGGTTGCTGATTTTGATGGAGATGGGGATACCGACCTGGGCTACAGCATCCTGGGGGAGAGGCGGATCTCGGTCCTGTTGAACGTTTCGGGGGGCTTCTTCTCCCAGCCGATTGAGTTTGCCGTAAATATCGAGGCAGGGCTCCTGGCAGCCGGAGATCTTGACGATGATAATGACCTCGACCTGGTGACCGCCTATGAGCGCCACACCCGGGTTCCGATCCTGTGGAACAACGACCAGTCGGGTATTACCGTCGAATCGCGCCGGCTGAGCATGGGGCCTGCTCCCCATGCCATGGTCATGGATGACCTCAACAACGATGGCTATCCGGATATCGCCACCGGGGATGGACTGGGCAGTACGATCACGCTGTTTATCAATGATGGAGCCGGTAATCTCCGCTCCGGCGGCACCCGGACCGTCCAGGCGGGAGATTATCTCAACTCCATCGACGGTGGTGATTTCGATGGAGATGGCGATATCGACCTGGTTACCGGGGCCATCCAGGACCGTCGAATGCAGGTCTTCCTGAATTCAGGGCAGGCGCGCTACGGTGCCCGGACTCTCTACCAGACGGGTCAGCGTCCGTTCATGGTCGAGGTGGGGGAGTTGACCGGGGATGAATACCCTGAGATTGTCAGTGCGAATGAGACATCCGGAACGATTACTGTTTATCTGAATAACGGGGATGGTTCCGGGCGTTTCGGAGGGCGGAGGGACTACCGTGTAGGACGGCTTCCCGTTGCCGTGGCGATGGGAGATTTCAACGGCGATGGCAGTGGGGATGTCGTGGCTGCTAACCGTGGCTCGCGTGATTTTTCCGTTCTGATGAACCAGGGTAACGGCACTCTTGGGGCCGCGGTTAATTACACCGTCGACGGCACACCGTGGTATGTCGTCACAGCGGATTTCGATGCAGATGGTGACATCGATATTGCCACCGCCAACCAGCCCAACAGGACCGTGGGAATCTTTTATAACCGGGGAGATGGCACCTTCGAGGAAGGGGTTACCTTCAGCTCGACGCATGGTCCCTATTCCATGACGGTCTATGATGTCAACATTGATGGTGCCCCGGATATCCTGACGGCTAACCAGTCTACAGACAGTGTCTCGGTGCTGATCAACCGGGGAGATGGGACCTTCAATCCGGCTGTTACCTACGACACCGGTGATGCCCCGAGATTTGTCCAGGCTGGCGACCTCGATCTGGATGGAGACATTGATTTTATTGCTGCTGACCATGATGGCAGAACGCTTACTGTCTTTCGGAACGAGGCTCCGGTGGAAAGCCGCGACACCCATCGAGAAGCTATCTGCACCGAGCTTGACTACTACGATATGTCCACCCCCTCGCGCAGAGGGCGCGATCTGAAATTTGTTCTGCCGGCGGATCCTGCAGACCAGTCCCTGCTGCCTCCACTTTTCCAGAACGGCAGATTGTTTGATCTTCACCAGGATTTTCTCAGCGCTGTGTTTCCCGATCGTTTCCCCCTGCTGGGGCCGGTTGAATACAACCGCATGGTGGGCCTGCGGGAAACCCGCCAGTATTACATTGGTTCGGTGACGAGGCTCGCGACTGCTACCGGGCCGGTTTACGGCTTCAGCGTATTCACCGACATCAGTGAAAGCGCCTCCCAGATGCTGACCCTTGAGGAGGTTCGGGGGATCTACCAGACCCTCGATTCCGAATTCAATCTCGAATTGCTCGCCTATGTTCCGGACACGATCCCCGCCCGCGAGGTTGCGGTGGAGTGGGAGGATCCCGGTTTCCCGATTTACCTCGATGCAGCCGGTTCTTCCGGCAGCTACGAGTCCTATACAGAGGCGACCGGCTATGGAACGATTCGGGTTCTCACTGAGGAAGCCTTCGAGGATGCCAATGCCAACGGAGGCCTGAGTTTCCGTGACATCCTGGTACTGCCGCACGCTCCAAGAGATATAGAGGGCGTTGTTGCCGGGGTTATAACAGGCATGCCCCAGGGGCCCCTGAGCCACCTTGCCATCCGTACAGCCCGGAGAGGATCTCCGAATGCTTTTGTAGAGGGAGCCGTCTCGGCCTTTACTCCACTGGATGGAGAATTGGTCAGGCTGGAGGTTAGCGCCAGTGGCTACGAGGTCCGTCCCGCAAGCTTCCAGGAGGCCGGCAAGTTCTGGGAGGCAAACCAGATCCGCCTGGATCCGCCGCCGGCGCCTGATGAGCAATTCGGAGAGTTGACCCGGTTGAGCGATTTTGATCTTACCGCTGATTCAGCTGTCCTGGTCGGACGCTACGGGGGCAAGGGCGCCAACATGTCCCGCCTGCAGAGCATCATGACGGGTGAGTTTGAGCAGTACCGGGAGGTCGGTTTCGTGGTACCTGTCCGTTATTACCTGGAGTTTGTTCGCAACAACTGGATCTTCTCATCCATCGACCCCAGGGTGATTGTCACCTACGAGGACTATATCGGGGAATTACTCGCGACCGACCGGTTCAGAAGCGATTCGGAGTACCGCTACGAGATGCTGGACCGCTTGCGGGACAGCATGGATGACAACTCAACGGTAAACCCTGAGCTGGTTCGGAGCGTTGCCGAACGAATCAGAGTTGTGTTTGGAGAAACGAGAGACCGGGTCAGGTTCCGCTCATCTTCGAATGTGGAGGATGCTCTCGAGTTCAATGGAGCGGGCCTTTACGACTCGACCTCGGCCTGTGCGGCTGATGATCTTGACGAGGGCAATGGCGGACCTTCCCTTTGTGATCCCGACAACGAAGATGAACGGGGGGTAGCTCGCGCCCTGCGCAAGGTCTGGCAGAGCGTCTGGAACTTCCGTGCTTTCGAGGAACGTGAATTCTTCGGTATTCCGCAACAGGATGTCGCAATGGGGGTCCTGGTCAGCAGGGCTTATGCCGATGAGCAGGCTAACGGGGTGATCTTTACCGGTAATCCTTCCAATCCGCTCGATAACCGTTACCTGGTCACCTCTCAGCTTGGTGACTCAAGCGTTGTGAGCCCGGAACCGGGTGTTCTTGCTGCGCGGGATCTTCTTGTGGTTGCCCAGGGGCGGGTGATTGAGATCACCAGGTCGAGCAGTTCTTCCCTGTTGGAGGAGGGGCAGAATGTACTCGATGACTCCCAGCTTACCGAGCTTGGCCGGATTATCTGGCATATCGAGAGCAACCTGCCGATTGATCTCGGCGAACACGATGCCTCTGAGGTTGTTTTCGATATTGAGTACAAGGTTGAGTCCAATGGCGATCTTGCAGTCAAGCAGGTCCGGCCTTTCCTTAGAAACGTGGAGATGCCTCCCACGCCCTCCTTCAGCCTGCAGATCGCAGCGAATACCTCCGCCTGCGTGGGATTTGGTAATTCCAGCATCCAGAGGGCAGCCCTGCCGGTGCTGGACCTCAAGAGCAAGGTCCGCCTGCGCCCGGGCGATCATGAGCTTCCCAGCTCTTCCCTGACCACCCCGATGGAATTGATCCAGGAGGTGCGTTTCGGACCTGGTGCGCAGGTGTTGCAGTCCGTCGGGCCCGGGATGCTCCGTGCCAGCAGGCTCGATAACCGCAACGGAACGACAAGGCACCGGTTCATCTTTGACCAGGTCTTCGCCATCGATGATGACCTCCGGCTCAAGCTGCGCCTGTTCCTTCTCGAGCCGTTTACCGCCAGGGGTGAAGATCCCGTTCGCGAGGCGCTGGTATTCAACGAGCTCTACGTCGAAGACACCATGACTCTCCAGGGTGAAATCACCTCGGTCTCCGATCCTGATATGCGGATCTTCATTGATTATTCCTCCTGCAGGTATGACAGCCTTGACCTCTGGGAGGTAAGCTCACGGCTTGAGGATGGAACTACCATCTCGATTCTCGAGAAATACAGGCCGCCGAGCGAGAACGATGAGTTCGGTCCGATCAGGCTGCGAAGTGCTGATCTGACGATTCGAGGTCAGCGCAGAAGGGTCACCTCATATTGGAAGCTGGTCTATTCGGCCTCCCGGCACAACACCTTCGTGCGGCATTGGGTGATTCTCGAACCTCCTGTGGAAGTGGAAGGTTTTGAGCGTGCAGTGGCTGCTTTCGAGCTGGTGGCGCCGCAGCTGAACAGCCAGGGGGGCGTTCTCCAGGAACCTGTTGGACGCTACCTTGACAGCAATTTCGAAGAGATCGGCACCTCGGGAGTTGCCTCCTATTCTCTCGAGCGTTTCACCGATCCACTGCCGATACTGTTTCAGCGTGGAGATGTAGATCTCGACGGAAGCCTGACCATCACCGATCCCATCAACCTCCTGGTGTTTCTCTTTGCCGAGGGCGAGGCGCCGGGGTGCATGGATGCGGGAGATTCCGATGACAGCGGAGAGTTGAATATCACAGATGCAGTCAACTCACTGGGCTATCTTTTCCGCGGCGGCAGTCCCCTGCCGGCTCCCTTCCTGGAATGTGGGGTAGATGCCACAGATGATGAGCTCGACTGCGAGGCGCTCCCCGTTTGTCCCTGAATTGCGGGCAGGTGCCTGATCTTTTCGGAACCTCTACCTGGTTGTGGGGAGAGCATCGAGATTGACATGTCCGGTCTTCAGGACTACCCTGAGAAGGTGTGAGGTCTTGAGGATCTGGTTGTTTGAAACCTGTTGCAGCTCGTTGCCGGTAACCGGCGGGAGTCATCTCATGAAGAAATCGAGTTGGATTTCGATTGTCCTGGCGTTTTTGTTCGCTTCTGCATCCGCCGCCAGCGTATTTGCCCTGAAAGATGAAGGTGGTCCCGGTGACAACCTCAATGGGTGGGGCAAGCTCGGCAAGGCGGTTTCCGGGTCGGAGTCGTTTTACGAGTTCTCTTTTTATTACAAGGATGAACGGGGGCGAAAGAAACCAGCCAAGGCCTTTGTCCAGATTTCCCCGGCTGCGACGGTTTATTATGATCGCGTCATGAGGATCCAGGACCTCAAGAAGGGCGCCAAGGTCCGGTTATTTGCCCGTGCGGTCGAACAGGAAGTTCGTGGGGGACCTCCCGGTGGTGGAGGAGGTAATGCGGGGCAGCAGGGGCGCTCGGGAACCGACCGCCAGATTCAGAATGCGCAGATCGTGATCCTGGGTGAGGCGGTAGAGGTCAATGAGAGCTACGAGCATCCCAAGGACAAGAAGCTGAAGTGGATTGACGCTACAGTGGAGTCCAGCACTTCGGGGCTGGCGGTCAGCTACCAGGGCAATACCTACCGGGTTACCATCGACCGCAAAGCACCGATCATCAAACGCACCAAGGTGGGGCATAAGTTCCTCAAGAAGGCCAGGTACATTCACGTCGTCGGTACCACGTCGCCTACACGCCCGAAGACCAAGAGCAGGAGTGATGCTTCCAAGAGCAGCTTCAAATCCCAGCGTGTGATCATTCTCGATGCGAGGGCGAGCAAGGCTTTCCCACTTCTGTTTGATTAAGAGCCGGGAGCACTCTTGAGCCGGATTTCTCCTATTCCAGCCTCTTGACCTCTGGAACTCCCTGGGTCACGATGTGCCTCTGGTCATATTGAACGAGGACCCTTCCGGGTCGCAAATAGTGGTATTGGTGAACAATTATGGTGATGAGTTCTGCAACCCATCAGGAGCAAGAGGCGGTCGACGAACCCGCTGTCAGGGGCTTTCTTGCTGATACTGCCCGTGCAGTCAAGGCCATGAAGGCCAGCTGGCTGCGAGTGGCGCTCAATCTCAAGCGCATACGAGATGAAGAGCTCTGGAACTACGCGACGCCTGCCTGTGAGAATTTTGAGGATTACGCATTCGGAGTTCTCAAGCTCAACAAGTACGTTGCCCGCAGAATGCTCAAGGCAATGGACTATACCTCCAGCAAACGCCCGGATATGGTCCACGATGTCTCAGACAGGCTCGAGCGAGGGGAAGAGGTAGTTGTTCCCTCCTACCAGGTGGTCAACAACCTGAGACTGGCCGAGGAGAAGTTCGAGGGACGTGAGGAAGAGTTTCAGGCCCTCGAATCAAAGGTATTCGACGAGGGGATCGGCAGGGTGACCTTCAAGCGCGAGGTGGATGGTATGCTCACCCCGCAAGCCGGCGGTCCCGGGATCATGGAGACTCCTGTTGACCGGGTTCAGTCCGAGGGGGCTCCGGATCTCGACAGGTTGATTGAACGCCTCAAGAATATTCAGCAGGACCTCGGACGTCTTGGCGTCTCCAGTGAGTCCTCGGCGCTGCTTTCACGGCTCCTGGATTCGCTCGAGGCTGAGAAGGTCTGAAATATGCCGCTGGATCCACAGGTTGAAGAGCTCCTGGGAGAACTTGCAGAGCTGGGTTTGCCTGCACTCGAAGACTGTACACCCCAGCAGGCGCGTGAAAACCTCGCTGCCCGGATCGCTGATTTTTCCGTTACCGGGGAAATTGCATTCTCCGGGGATGGACTTGTTCCCGCCGGGGAGCTTCCGGAAGGGATGCCTGCGATTGCCTACAGGGAATACCGCCCCGATGACAGCCCGGTTCTTCCTGCCCTGGTCTATTTCCACGGAGGCGGGTGGGTTATCGGCGATCTTGACACCCACGAGGGGATCTGCAGGGCCCTTGCCAATGAGGCCGGCTGCGCTGTCTTCAGCGTCGACTACCGCCTGGCACCCGAACATAAGTACCCTGCAGCCGCGGAAGATTGTTATGCCTTTACCCGTTGGCTGTCGGAAAATGCAGAGGATAAGGGTATTGATGGGCAAAGAATTGCCATCGGCGGCGACAGCGCAGGTGGCAACCTGGCTGCTGTGGTGGCGCTCATGGCCAGGGAGTCGGGCCTGTCGGGGATCTGTCTGCAGCTGCTGATCTACCCGGTAACTGACTATTGTCTCGACACCCCAAGCTACATTGAAAATGCTGAGGGTTATGCCCTTACCCGGGAGGGAATGCGCTGGTTCTGGGGTCACTACCTGGCCTGCGAGGAGGATGGAACGCAGGTGAAGGCATCTCCCCTGAGGGCTGAGAGTCTTGCTGGTCTTCCTCCCGCCTACGTGATTACGGTTGGATATGATCCGCTCCGGGATGAAGGTGACGCCTATGCAGCCAGGCTGATCGAGGCAGGTGTCGCGGTGGAGCTCGACCGCTACGAGGGGATGATTCACGGTTTCTGTGTCTATCTCGGCAGGCTCGAGCAGGCAGCGCTATCCGTTGCCAGGATGAGCGCAGCGCTAAGGCGCAGCTTCACCACAGAAGATTGAACTGCCACCATTGCGGGGCGTGTCAGCGGGCATGGTCGAGAACGATGAGGGTCGTTTCCGATGGCAGGTTGTCGCGGGTGACGATGAGCTCCGGGCACCCGGGGGTTTCAACGGGGTAAGCCTCGCAGGCTGCGAGAAAATCCTCGACCGGCTGGAGGTCGAGATTACAGCTGGGGGTCTTGTAGTGCATTGGCAGGACCAGGGGAGGCCTGGTCTCAGCCACCAGGTCGACGAGGTCCGGTATCTTGATGGTGGGCGGCCCCCCGGCGAGGGCGAGCAGTACATCTGTATTCTCCAGGAACTCCAGGGCGCCTCCTTCGACGCGGTGCCCGAGGTCTCCCTGGTGGGCCACGGTGACACCCTCGAGTTTGAATTTCACCAGGCAGTTGGGGCCTTCTCCATCATCGGTTTCATAGACCTCGAAGACTCTGAACTCCACTCCCTTGCGGGTGAGAGAACTGCCGGCATGCTCGAGGGCATCGATCAACTCGTAGTCCCCCCGGATCGCCGAGAGGTCGGAGTGGTAGCGTTCATTATGGTGGCTGATCGAGACGATGTCGGCCTCCTCGTCGATCGGGAGGTATCCGCCGCAGGCAGGATAGTTGTAGGGGTCGAGGATGATCCTGACCGTTTCTCCTGCGGGATTGACTCCCTCTACCAGGAAGGCGGCATGTCCGAACCAGGTGATTTTCATTTCTTTTCAGTTCCGGCTGTTTTTGGGCGTGAATAAGAACGTCTCGGCGGCACATTAAGAGGGCCCCGGGTGTTTTTTTTCAAGCAGAAGTCTACTATTCTTTTCCCTGCCCATGAAGTACAGACAGCTCGGCCGTACCGGCCTGCAGGTTTCAGTTCTCAGTTTCGGGGCCTCTTCTCTTGGAGGGGTCTTTCGCGATATAGATGAAGCCGAGGGTGTCCGGACCGTTCACGTCGCATTGGATGAGGGCATCAATTTCATCGATGTGGCGCCCTATTACGGTGAGACAAAGGCGGAAACCGTACTTGGCAAGAGCCTGCGGGGGATTGCCAGGGACAGCTATTACCTTGCGACAAAGGTTGGCCGCTATGGGGCGCGGGATTTCGACTTTTCTGCAAAGCGGGTGGCAGGGTCGGTGGATGAGAGCCTGGGGCGCCTGGGAATCGACCACATCGACCTGATCCAGGTTCACGATATCGAGTTCGTTTCACTGGATATCGTCATCGAGGAGACCCTGCCTGCCCTGCGGCAACTTCAGCAGGCCGGAAAGGTTTCCCACGTGGGTATCACGGGGCTCCCGGTGGGTGCTTTCCTGGAGGTGGCCGAGAGGGCCGAGGTGGATACCGTCCTGTCCTATTCACGGTATTGCCTCAATGACACATCGTTGCTTCGAATCCTGCCGGAGCTCGAAGCGAGGGGAGTCGGGGTGCTTACCGCCTCGCCTCTCTCGATGGGGCTCTTGTCCCAGCGCGGGCCGCCCCAGTGGCATCCTGCACCGGTGGATTTGAAGAGAGCCTGCGCCAGGGCGGCGGAACATTGCGCCCGGCGGGGAGCGGATATCTCGAAGCTGGCAGTCCAGTTCGCCGCGGGTGAGGAGCGTCTGGCGAGCTGTATCGTCGGCAGCGCCGATCCGGAAAACATTCGGCGCAATTGGAGGTGGATCGAGGAGCCTGTCGACGAGGAATTGCTGGCAGAGGTGCTGGAAATACTCGAGCCCGTCAAGGACCTCTGCTGGTACGAGGGGCTGCCCGAAAACAGCGATTGAATCAGGCCGGCTGCAGGATTCGCAGGGTCGCTCCCGCCACGAGATCGGTGACGGTCTCACGGTAGGCTGCCATGTGTTCAGATTCAAGGTGGGCTTCCAGGGTGTCGGTACCGGACCACTTCTCCACAATGGTCACCGTGTCGTTTCGCAGGGGAGCCTGTCGATCGATGCCGGTATCGGCATCGATTGTTGCCCCGTACTCGATGCAACCCTGCTCCTTCAGTACCAGCGGCACCACCTTGTTGAATTCCTCCAGGAAGGATTCCCTGCTGCCTTCGTTGATTTCAATCTCAGCTATCACGTGGATCATTTTCGGTCTCCGGTTTGCCTTGAACGGGTTTTTCTTTTCGCCATGGTAGCTCCGGGAATACGAAGATGAAGCTCAGGACGAGGGCCATGAAAAAACAGGCGTAGCTGATGGTGAAGGTGCTCGGTTGCAGGTCAAGGAACAGGAACGTGTGAACCCAGTCGTGCATGAAGCCCTGGTCTCCGTAGGGGGTCTGGCCACCGAGCTTACGCAGTGCCATCTCCCAATCGGTCAATGGGCAGACGATTCCGAAGATCGACTCCAGCAGGACAACGGCCATTGCCAGGATATGGGTCGCACGAAAATAGAAGTTCCTGACGAAAGCCCAGCCCAGGAAATAGCCCAGCCAGGTAATGAGCAGGCCGCCCACCACGAAGGCAATAAAGGTTAAATGGACGACCGCTACGATGTCCGCAAGCAGCCTGTAGGTAGCGGGGGATGTCATCTGTTGAGTGCTCCTGCCGTTGGGCAGTCCTGGTTTTCTTTACACGGTTATCAAACGGGCCGTACCGAGATAACGTAATCGTACCCGAATCGAATTCCCCGGTGAACTTCGTAGAAGGCGAGGGCTTTTTCCCGCAGCCTGTCGATGCGGCTTCGCAGGCCGCTGACAAGGTCCTGGTTCTCGATAAATTCCAGTTTCCGGCGGCAAACATCAAGCTGTTCGTTGATGAACTTGGTGCCGTAGATGATCGGGAAGCGTTTTTCTTCTTCGACGGCGAAGCCGGAGCTCTCCAGTTGGCCGATGACCCAGTCGGCCGGGTATTCCCTGTGGCAGCGGTGCCCGGCGTGGAGGATGCAGGCATCGCGCAGGTTGGCAATTTCCAGTACGAGCCGACCGCCCGCGTCTTCTCCTGCTCCTTGGTAGGGTTCCAGGCCAGCGAGGTAGAGGCAATTTCCCACGTGTGGGCGCAGCCTGCGCAGGAACCTGTACTGGAAGTAGGGAGAGAAGCGGTCCATCGAGCCAATGAGATAGTCTGCCAGCACCACGTCGAAAATCTCTCCCTGCAGCAGCAGTGGATCGCTCCAGTTTCCCGCGACGACACGGTCGCCTTCCCGCTGCGAAGCGCTGAATTCACTCTCGATTCTCCGGGCCCGCTGCAAGTCGGCTGTAATGGCAGTCCAGCTCAGGGTGTCGAGGCCGGTGATCCAGCGCAGGGAGGCGCTTCCCGTCCCTGCATCCAGCAGGCGGCCCCAGGGCTTTTTCCCCTGCAGCAGCTCGATATGTTTGAACAGTGCATCTGTGGTCATGGTTTTATCCTCTGGCGGCCTGCAGCCTGTCAACTTCTTCGCAGGTGGGCAGGGAGGGTTGAGCGCCCAGCCGGGTGACGGCAAGTGCTCCCGCAGCCATGGCTCTCTCTGTTGCGGTCCTGATCCCGGCGCCGCGGCAGTATTCGAGTGCCAGTGCCGCAGTAAAACTGTCTCCAGCGGCGGTGGTGTCAACAACCTCCACCTCGTGCGCATCGATGATCGTATAGTTGCCGTTTTCCTTGAAGAGAGCGCCTCGGTTACCGAGCTTGAGCACCACCTCGTCCGCGCCGGTGCTTTCCTGGAGCAGTGAAGCTGCGCGGCTGGCGGAACCCTGGTCGCTGGGGCAGATGCCGGTCAGCGTCTCGGTCTCGCTTTCGTTCGGGGAAAGCACCGTGACGCCGCGGAGTTTCTCGAGCGGTAATTTCCTCGAGGGGCCGGCATCGAGGATCACCGGGATGCCGCGTGCTGCAGCGGTGGAAATTGCGTGGTAAACCGTCTCAAGGGGGATTTCCAATTGCAGCAGTATCGCATCGAAGGAGAGTTCTCCTTCCAGCGCCGCATCCACATGGGAGGGTTCGAGCGCCTCGTTGGCTCCTCCAATCAGAACGATCCGATTTTCGCCTTCCTGGTCGACGATGATCGTTGCATTGCCGGTGGGAAGTGAAGGGGCTGTGCTGATGTTTTTCGTATCTACCCCGTTGCCGGCCAGCTTAGCCGTGAGCTCTTCTCCCCAGGGGTCAGCACCGACGCTGCCCAGCAGGCTCACGCGGGCTCCAAGCCGGGCAAGGGCAACGGCCTGGTTGGCGCCCTTGCCACCGGGTATCAGGCTGAGGTCGGTGCCGAGGACAGTCTCTCCCGGCGCAGGGAATTTTTCGGCCTGCAATACGACGTCCATGTTGATACTGCCGATCACGAGGATCTGCGGCTCTTTGTCCATCTTGGTCTCCCTGGTGGGTTTCGAACCGGCAGGTTCCTCTTTCGGATCCCGCCGGCCTCAGATGTTAAAGACCCTCCCCTCCAGGGACAAGCGAAAGAATGCAGAACCGTATTCTTACTGCAGCAAAGAAAAGTCAGCAGGTTTTCCCGCAGAACAGGTATTCTTAAGAAAATAGGGGAGCCGAATATGCGAATCGACCAGCGAAGATATCTGATCTCGATCCGGGGCATTCTGCCGGTCCTTTTATTTTGCGCAGGTTTTTCCGGGTGGCTTCCTGCTGCGGACACTGTCAGTAAAACGGCCTTGCGGAAGGCCGTGAGCAAGGGTGCCGAATTAATCGTCGGCATGCAGGAGAGCCTCGATTCCGAGGGCGCAGTCATCAACGAATGGCCTTATGAGGGTGTCTACCGGGTCAGGAGTCCACGAAGCAGGAAGGGAATCATCCCGGTCGGTTACCGGGTCGGGGGGACTGCCATCTGTTCGATCGCATTGTTGAAAACCCCTGCCTACCGGTCATCAAAAGCTGCCCAGGCAGCGGTCAAACGGGGTCGTGATTTCATCGTCGCCTCTCTTAAGGAACCCCTCTTGTCGGCCAGCTTCAAAGGCAGCTACGATGTGCGCGGTTGGGGCCATTCCTATGCCCTGCAATTCATGCTGGAGGCCCGTGAGAGCGGAAAGCTCGGTAAAAAGAGTGCCTACGATGCACACATCCGGGGGCTTGTTGCTGCCCTTGAAGAAACTGAGATACCGCGGTCGGGAGGCTGGAATTATTCGCGCCGGGGTGGCGCCCTGCGCGCCTCACCCCCCTCGACCTTCATGACAGCAGCAACTCTCCAGGCTCTCTTTCTTGCATCGGCCGGTGGATTCAAGGTCGACCCTGGTGTGATTGACCGGGCGCTGGATTCTCTTGAGGAGGCCCGCCTTGACTCGGGGGCTTTCCAGTATTCAACCTTTCCCGGATCGAAAAACGGCAGAGGTTTCGAGGACGTCCCGGGGGCTGTCGGGCGGATGCCCTTGTGCGAGGTGACGCTTTATCTTGCCGGCCGGGGTAAGGTCGAACGAATCCGCTCGAGCCTCGAGGCCTTCTTCGAGCACTGGGGAGAGCTTGAGAAACGCCGCAAGAAAACGGGGACGCATGAACCTCCTTATATGATCGCGCCCTATTATTTTTTCTTTGCGCATTACTACGCCGCGCAGGCTATCGAGTTTCTTCCCTCAAAGCTCAGGGCTTCTTACCGCCAGCGCCTGTACAAGCTGCTATGGAAGATCAGGGAAAAAGATGGGGGTTGGAATGACCGCGTTTTTCCCCGCAGTAAGAGCTACGGTACTGCGATGACAATCCTTTCCATCCTGCAGCCCGGGCTGGACAAGCCCCCTGCCTGGAAAAAGAAATGACCCCGGGGGGCCGTGAGGAGTGCGAAATACCGGTGTGGGTACCCGGGCAAATAACTGCCATCTTGGATGGTTGGCTGCTATTCTTGTATTAAGGTGAAGGCGCCGGGATGGCCTGTGTCCTGGTCCTGTTTTGAGTGCATAAAGGCCATAAAGGCATGAAGGCACAGTCTCCAGGTAGTTGGGGGGGATAGGCTTCAAGATGTTCATATTAGTTCGCAAAGTTCTTTTGATGGCGTTGGTTGTATTCTTCGGGGCGTTCGCTTCTGTGGGCGCGCAGGAGCTCTTCATCAGCGAGCTCATGGCCGTCAACAACGGCACCATCGAGGATGAAGATGGCAATACCCCGGACTGGATCGAGATTTTCAACGCGGGAGATACCGCACAGAATCTTTCAGGTTACTTCCTGACTGACGACCCCCTGGTTCCCGAAAAGTGGCGCTTTCCGAGTGTTTCGGTCGCTCCCGGTGGATTCCTGCTGGTATTCGCCTCCGACAAGGACCGCCGCGTTGCCGGTTCCGAACTGCATGCGAATTTCAAGCTGAGCTCTTCAGGTGAATTTCTCGGGCTGATCGCTCCGGATGGAGAGACGCTCGTTGACCAGATTCACCCTTTCCCGCCCTGATAGCGGGTTTCTCCTACGGGATCTCGCAAAACGCCAGGCAGATCAACCTGGTAGGTTCAGGGAACTCCGCCAGGGCGCTGGTTCCCTCCAACGGCAACCTCGGCATGACCTGGATGGAGCCGGATTTTGACGATGCCGGTTGGCTCTCAGGTGAGACCGGGGTTGGTTATGACCGCAATGCGACCTACCGCGATCTGATCAACCTGGATGTCCGCTCACAGATGGAAAACGAGAACACAACCTGTTTCATCAGGGTGCCCTTTACCATCGAGGAAGGTGTAAGCGTCAGCGGCCTGTTGCTCAGGATGAAGTACGACGATGGGTTCATAGCCTTTGTGAACGGACAGCGAATCGCCGGTGCGAATGCCCCCGCTGGAAATGGGGCCTGGAATACAGCAGCTACCTCGCTCCACGATGATGGAGATGCCGTAGAATTCGAGGATTTCCAGGTGCCCGGTGGAGCGGATTTTCTGCGCGATGGAGAGAACGTCCTCGCCATCATGGGCTTGAACGACAACCTCGGCAGCTCTGATTTCGTTATCCTGCCCGAGCTGGTCGGATTTGATGCAGGCGAGGTGAACCCGGATGAGATGCTGTATTTTCCCCAGCCGACCCCCGGCTCGGCGAATCTTCCCGGCGTCAATGGCATTACCCTGCCACCCACGGTATCTCCTTCAAGCGGTGTTATCAGCGGGAATACCCAGATGGTTATTTCCTCCGATTCTCCCACCGCGGTGATTCGCTATAGCCGTGATGGTTCGCTTCCCACCTCGGCCTCGACACGTTATTCGGGGCCTGTAACCATCAGCTCCAGCACCCGGGTCAGGGCCAGGGTCTTCGAGCCGGATGGATCGGTCAGTCCGACCGTCAGCCGCAGCTATATCATGCTGGCGAGCAATGTCAGGGATTTCAGCTCTACCCTGCCGGTCGTGGTGATCGACAGTTTCGGTGGAGGGGGAGTCCCGAGCAACTCCTTTGAGGAGGCCTTCATGGCGATTTACGAACCCGTTGGCGGCCGGACTTCTTTTACCAACGAAGCGACCCTGGCCAACGCGATCGGTATCAAGACTCGCGGCTCTTCCACCGGCGGCAGGGACAAGGTCAGCTATGGACTGGAGTTCTGGGACGAGAACAACGAAGACAGGGATCTCGCGCCCCTGGGCATGCCGGAGGAGTCCGACTGGCTTCTCTACGGAGCCTACAATTTTGACCGGGCCCACCTGAGAAACCCGCTGATCTACGAGCTCAGCCGCCAGTGCGGCCGCTGGGCGGCGCGAACCCGTTTCTGCGAGGTGTATTTCAATACCGGCGGAGGCACCCTCTCGAGTTCGCATTACAGGGGTATCTACAGCTTCATGGAGAAGATCAAACGCGGCGAAGACCGGGTTGATATCCGTGAGCTTTCCTCCGGGCATACCAGCGAACCGGAGATCAGCGGCGGCTATATGCTGAAGATCGACCGTGCAGACCCCGGAGATGGCGGCTTCAGCGCCGCCGGGCGGTCGATTCGCTGGGTGGATCCGAAGGAAGATGATGTTCCATCGGCGCAGGCCACCTGGATTCGAAACTACTTCAACGATTTCGGCAACGCTCTCAACGGCGCAAACTTCCGTGATCCGGTCAGAGGCTACGCTCCCTACATCGACAAGCTCTCCTGGATTGATCATCACATCCTCAATGTCCTGGCGATCAATGTCGATGCCCTGCGCCTGAGTACCTATTTTTACAAGGATCGTAACGGCCCGATCGAGTTCGGCCCGATCTGGGATTTCGACCGCTCGATGAATTCTACTGACAGCCGTGATAACAACCCCCGGACCTGGAACGGAACGGGCGATGGCACTGATTTTTTCAATTACCCCTGGTGGGGGAGACTCTTCGACGATCCGGATTTCATGCAGCTCTACAGGGACCGCTGGCACGAGTTTCGCCAGGGCTCCTTGTCCAATTCAAACATCCTGAACGTCATCGACAGCATGGCAGACGAGATCCGTGAGGCCCAGCCGCGTGATGGCGCCAAGTGGGGGAGAGCCTCCGCCAGCGCCTGGCGCACCGAGATCAGCAACCTGCGGTCCTGGCTGGCGACAAGGGCCGACTGGATGGATGGGCAGTTTCGCCTGCCGCCGTCCTTCACTCCCCCTCCGGGTCCCGTCACCCCGGGTTTCCAGTTCACCCTTGGGGGTGCCGGGACGATCTACTACACCCTGGATGGGAGCGATCCCCGGGCACCCGGCGGCTCGACCTCGGCCTCCGCAACGCGCTACAGCGGGGCGGTCAGGCTTAACGAGACAGCCAGGGTGGTGGCCTGTATCAGGGTCAGCTCCACCCACTGGAGCCCGCCGGCAGCAGGGACTTTTTACACTGAACTTCCCGGCGTCGTGATCAGCGAGTTCATGTTCCACCCCGAGGGTCCGCCCGCCGGCAGTGAATTTACCGATGAAGACTTCGAATATGTAGAGCTGCTGAATGTCGGCAACGCGCCGGTTCCCCTGGCGGGTATACGCCTCAAGGGTGGAGTGGATTTCACCTTCCCGGATACGGGCAACCCTGTTCTCGATCCCGGCGAGTACGTCCTTGTCGTAAATAATGTCGAAGCTTTCGCCTCGCGCTACAATCTCGACCTGGTTTTCGTCGCTGGTGAGTTTACCGGCAGGCTTGAAAACGCCGGTGAGGAGCTCATTCTTGAAGGCGCGCTCGGCGAGCCCATTCACCGGTTCACCTACAGCGACACCTGGTATGCCGACACTGATGGCGGCGGCCTCAGCCTGGTTATCCGCGATCCGCTCGGAGATCTCGACCAGTGGGCTGCGCAGGCAGGCTGGGATGCAAGCACCGTGCTCGGTGGATCGCCCGGCTTCAGTGATGAAGGTTTCCCGGCTCTTGGCGGGCGCCAGCGCTCGGGCGACAGCAACCAGGATGGCGTGATCGATATCTCCGATGGATTCTCGATGGTGAGCAGGCTGTTTGCCGGCAATAATTCACCGCTGCCCTGCGAAGGTTCTATGCAGACAGGGGGCAATCTCGCGGTGCTTGATGTCAACGAGGACTCCACCTTCGATCTCTCCGATGCGATCCACCTGCTGGGTTATATGTTCCAGGGAGGTCCGGCCCCCGCACTCGGAGAGCAGTGCGTCCGGCTCGAGGGTTGCGACAACAACTGTTCGCGTTGAGCGGCTCGGTTCCTCTTGATCGCCTCCGGTCACAGCTTCTGCTGATTCAGAAGAAGACCCGCTCGATGAACCAGTAAATCCCTGCCACCGATACGGCGATCGAGAGCGCGACTGATATGCGCCTGAAATCAGCGCGCGGCTTGAGGAGATACCAGATGACCGGCAGGACCAGGCAGGCGATGGCCAGCTGGCCGACCTCCACGCCCAGGTTGAAGAGCAGGACACTCCAGGTGTCTCCGACTCCCAGGTCCCGCAGGATGGAGGCAAATCCGAGCCCGTGAATCAGCCCGAAAAGGAAGGTCAGCGCCCAGCGGTACCGAGCCTCTTTTTTCAGGATGTTCTCGATTCCCACGTAGACGATCGACAGGGCGATGAGCGGTTCGACAATTTCCGGTGAGAGGCGGACAACATCGTAGGTCGCAAGGACGAGTGTGATGGAGTGGGCGATGGTAAAGGAAGTGATGACCAGGGCCGCGTCGCGAAATCCGATGCCGATGATCAAGAGGGCAAAGAGAAAGAGCAGGTGGTCGTAGCCGGTCAGGATGTGTTCAATCCCGAGGAAGAGGAAGGCCAGGGGATCTCCCGGAATTTTGGAATCGAAGACCCGTCCGCGTTCGGTGAGAGTAACGGTCGGTAGAGGCTGATCCTGGTTCCGGGTTGAGAGATCTACGAGCTGGCGATGTCCACCGGGCAGGTGGTCAAAAATACTGGAGACCAGGGTGATGTGTTCTCCGCCTGCTGCGGGGTAGCTTACCACCAGCAGGACATTGTCCTTATCGTCAGCAGAGACATTGTTGCAGGTTCCCTCCAGGACAGAACCATCGATGCTCAACTTGATCATCTTCGCCGGCAGGGCTTCGAGATCTGCCCGTGCATCGTCCAGTTCCATCGCGGAGATCCTTCCGTCACGGTCGGCATCCATCGGCGAGAGAATTTCAGCGTCAAATCGCGACAGGGTCAGCAGCAGCTCAAATGATCCATTGGCTTTTTCAACCAGCTCGATGCCGCTGATTCCCGGCGGATGAGCATTGACGCTGGCGGTAACCAGCAGGACCAGGAGGAGAGAGGCTAACGAATCCCGGTAGCGTTTCACTGGCCGGCTCAAGGAGTTTTGAGGTGCATGTCGGCGAAGTCGAGGTACGCCTTCCAGTCGAAGGCCGTGACATCGTGCTTGCCGGTTCGAATGTGGTATCCGATCTGGCCCATCGAGGGTTTGTCGACAGCGGGCATTTTACTGGCGGGCAGTCCCTTGGTGCCAAGCAGCCTGTAGACCGGGTCGGCGTGTTTCGCAGAGAGGTATTCCCCCCTGGGGTCAGCCCAGCGGTCGCCTGCCGCGCTGGCTACATAGACCGGGCGCGGTGCCATCAGGGAGATGAGCATGTGCTGGTCAACCGGGAGGTCACCTTCACGGCCATTGTACTTGTTGAAGTTGTCGCAGAACCAGTGGGGGAAGCTGGTGTTGATCCGCTTGACGGTTTCTCCGAAGGCCCTGCGGTTCAGCGCGGCGCCTCCACAGCCCGAATTGTTTGAAATGACCAGGGCGAAGCGTTCATCCTCGGCTCCTGCCCAGAGCGAGGTTTTTCCGAGTCGGGAGTGGCCGATGACGGAAACCCGCTTGTGATCGATTTCGTCGATCGTTTCGAAATAGTCCAGCGCCCGGCTCAGGCCCCAGGTCCAGGCGGC
>JAYGDV010000502.1:0-8757 GCA_046582735.1 Planctomycetota bacterium | reverse complement strand
AAGCGTAAGGTTGCCTCCGGCAAGGAGGTGCTTGGTGGCGTTGAAGACGAAATCACAGCTTGTCGTCTGAACATTGATAAGGGTGAGCTCAATATCAAGGAGCTTGAAGAGGCGATCCAGAAGTCGAACATCGCGATGAATGGAGCCAAGACCAATACCGAGTATTCCATCTTCCAGGAACAGATTGCCAAGAATGAAGAGAACAAGGGGGCGAAAGAGGAAGAGGTCCTGGAGCTTCTAACCCTGCTTGAAAACCTGCAGGGCAGGAAGACTGATGTTGAAAGAGATCTTGCGGACATGGAGAAGTCCTACCAGCGCAAAGAAACGGAAGTCCTCGGCCTGGTGACGGAGCTCGAGGAAAAGGTGGGGGGGTTGAAGGAGAACCGGGGCCAGCTTGCAGAAGAGGTCATCACTGACCACCTTGATCTCTATGAAAGAATCAACAAAAAGGTCGATTCAGATTGCATCGTGGCGGCGGAAGAAAGTGCGGATGAGGCAGGGGTGTATTTCTGCCAGGGTTGCTATATGACAGTGACCAAGCAGGAGCTCAACCAGCTCGCTCTTGCCCAGGACCTTCTGACCTGTAGAAGCTGCTCGCGCCTGCTCTATCTCGAAGATTGAAGATCCTGTATTTTGGTCGTCCCAGGCCTTAAACTTGCTCAGGTAAGTCGGGGCGCTTCGAGATTTCTTCATGATCTTTAACAGTCAACGAATCATCACAGGTCGTTGCCTTCTCATGTTCTGCCTGGGGTTACTGGCTCCTTGCGCTCTATGGGCATGGGCTCCTGATCCGGTCAATGGCTGGGTATTTACTCCCGACAGGCTTGTCGGTGGTGTGCTGCGAGCTTCTTCCGGCAGTCTTGACGGGACGCTCCTCGGCGGCGCACGTGTGGAGTCCAATCCCCCGGCCCTGGTGCTCGATGGAAACGATGATCGGATGGTGGTCGAGGAGGCTGAGTCCCCGGATCTCCCTGTTCGCTACATTTCGGTCGAGGCCTGGGTGCGGCTTGATTCAGCTACCCGCTGGGGCGGTATCTGCGGGTATATTCAGGACAACGGCAGCTTCGAGAGGGGCTGGTTGCTGGGCTACAACAACTCGTCTTTCAGTTTCGCGCTCGCCACAGATAACACCCTGACCTATCTCGAAGCCTCCGGCAGTTTTGAGCTGGGCAGGTGGTATCACGTTGTTGGCACCTACAATGGTTCTGAGCTCAAGATCTATGTCAACGGTCAGTTGGAGGGCTCTTCACGGTCACGTTCGGGAGATATCGATTACGCCGATTCGAGCCTGGTGGTGGGGGCCTATGTCGATGACGACGAGTTCTGGCCCCTTGAGGGGAAAATTCATGAGGTGCAGATCTACGATGATTTCCTGGCCCAGGCGGATGTGCGTGAGCAGTACCTCGCCAGGCGAGAGCTCTTCGGCGAAGTCCCGGCCCCTGCTGATGAGCCGGGGCTCACAGGGCAGTGGACCTTTGACAACGCCAACGTAAACGGACGCCTTGTGCGCGATCGCATCGGGGTCTTCGACGGGACAATCCAGGGTGAGTATGAGCTGCTTTCCAGCCCCACCGCCCTCGCGCTTGATGGTTCATCCACCTTTGTCCGGCTCGAGCTCCCGGGAGGCTCCGCGTCCCTGCCGCAAAGGGAGCTGACCGCAGAGGCCTGGGTTGCAGTCAATGAGGGCACCACCTGGGGAGGGATCCTCGGTTATATGCAGGATAATGGGGATTTTGAGAAAGGCTGGGTCCTGGGCTATGACGATTCGCATTTCAGCATGGCGCTGTCATCCGGGCGCTTGACCTATCTCTCCGGTGATACGCAGTTCGAGGCCGGCACCTGGTACCATGTGGCGGGAACCTATGATGGCGAGACGTTGCGCCTCTATGTAAATGGCCGCCTCGATGCCAGCTCGTCGGAACAATCCGGAGACATCGAATATGCGGATGCCACCTTTGTTGCGGGGGCGTACGAGGATGACAACGAGTTTTATGCGCTGGATGGTTCACTGCATGAACTCAAGCTGTACAACACGGCCTTGAGCGCGGCTCAGCTCCGGGAGAATTTCGAGGCCGGGCGCGAACTGTTTCCCGTCCTGGAACCAGTTCTCTTGGGGCCGACGGTCAGGTTTACCTCGGTCGATACAGCCCTGGTTTCATGGAAGACAGCGCTGCCTTCTCCTTCCATTGTCGACTACGGTACGACCCGGGGGCTTGGAAGGACTGTTGCTGATGAGAGCCAGGTGCTGGACCACGAGGTCACCCTGGAGGGACTCGAGCCGGGTACGCCTTATTTCTACCAGCTGAGGCATGGGGGCGGTGGCCGGGAGGCGATAACGCCGGTATACGAGTTCTCGACCGAGTTCAATTTCTCCGTGCCATCGGTCGAGCAGGTGGACCCACCGTTTGCCCTGGATGCAGATTCTCCCGCCTACGCGCAGGCTGCGGAGAGAATCCTGGCACTCACAGGCATCGACAGGGGCTACTGCCTCGATCTCGATTGCGGCAGGGGGAGGCTGGCCGTCGAGCTGGCGAAGCGCTCGAAGTTGAGGATCATCGGGGTAAGCCCGGACAGGGATGAGGTGGCGGCCGGGCGGGTGCTTCTGAGGGAATCGGGTCTCTACGGCTCCCGCATCACGCTTCACCGCCGACCCCTGCAGGATCTTCCCTACGCTGAAAATTCATTTAACCTGGTCGTTTCCGACCGTCTCGTACAAGGGGCCCTGCCGAGAGTGGAGGCAACGGAGATGTTCCGGTTGCTCAAGCCTTCCGGGGGTGTAGGAGTCTTCGGGCAGCCTTTGGCTGCGCGAAATGCTGTCACCCTGGAATCCGTCCGCGGCTGGCTGGGCGCTGTGCCAGTGGATTCCGAAGAGCTTGGGCCGCCCGGCAATTGGGCCGGTGTTGTGCGCGGAGCTCTCGAGGGTGCCGGTGAGTGGAGCCATATGTACGGATCTGCGGACAATTCGGCGACGAGCCATGATGAGCTGGTGGAACCATCGAGGATGAGGATCCAGTGGTACGGCCGCCCCGGCCCACGGGGGATGATCGACCGCCAGCCCCGTCAGCAATCGCCTCTCTACGTCAATGGCCGGCTCTACAGCCAGGGCAACGACAGGATCTACGCTCTCGATGCCTACAATGGAACAGTGCTGTGGTCGCTCGAGGTACCCGGCATGCGACGTGTCAATATTCCCAGAGACACCGGCAATATGTGCGCCGATGCGGACTCGCTCTTTATTACGGTAAAGAATTCCTGCTGGCGTCTTGACGGACGGACCGGCCGGCTCGAGCAGGTCTATACAACCGGGGATGGGATCGCCGACAAGTCGACGGACTGGGGCTATGCTGCAGTGGTGGGTGAGCAACTGATCGGCAGCCGGGTAGCGCCCGATTCCAGCTACAGTTCTTTCAGCGGTCCCGACAAATGGTATGACGAAACCTCTGGAGGCTTCGGGACATCCCAGGTCATCAGCAGCTCCCTGTTCTCTGTTGCCAGGGAGGACGGCCGAATGCGCTGGAGCCACGATGCCGGGGCCATTCTCAATTCGACCATAACGATCGGCGGCGGACGGTTGTATTACATCGAGTCGACATCGAGCTCGATCCTGAACGCGGGAGCGGGCCGGACTGGTTCCGCGGACCTCTGGAGAAACAACTTTCTCGTGGCGCTGGATGCCGCCAGCGGTGAGATCCTCTGGCGCCAGTCCGTGACGCTCCCCTCCTCCCCGTCCCCGGTGGTCGCCTACCTGCTCTACTCCGATGAGAGGCTGATCACAGCCGTCGCCAACAGCAGGTATCACGTGACCTGCTATTCGGCTGCCAATGGGGAACGGCAGTGGGAGAGGGACCATTCCTGGAACCGCAACCATCATGGCGGGCACATGTACCATCCGCTGGTGGTGGGGGACAAGGTCATTGTCGAGCCTCGCGGATACGAGCTCGCCACCGGCAGCGTCGTTTTTAATTCGCTGCCATCGCGTGGCGGGTGCAGCACCATGAGTGCCGCGGCAAGAACGGTTGTCTACGTTGACTGGGACTATGACAACGGCTCCTTCGGCTTCTGGAACGTAGACAGTGGAGCTCGCGTTCAGAAGGCCGGTTCCCGGGGCAGCTGCTGGCTGGGCCTGATCTCGGGGGGGGGTATGGTCTTCAGCCCGACCGCCAGCTCCGGCTGCGTCTGTCGCTATCCCCTGCAGACTTCGATTGGATATTCATCATGGTAGGCTTACGGAAAAGGAAAATCCGTGCGGCGCCGAAGAGACGGCAGGGAGGAAACCTCCGCCTGGTCCTTCGCGCCTTCGGGCTCCTGCTTGCCCTTCTGCCGAGTTTTTTGCCTGGCGAGGACTGGCCCACCCATCGCCATGATCTTCAGCGAAGCGCCGTTTCCCGGGAGCAGCTGGAGCTCCCCCTGGTACAGACCTGGGCCTACCGCTCGGCAAACCCTCCAGCCCCGGCCTGGACCGGTCCGGCGAAGAAAAACTACTACGCCACCAACCAGGTTCTCCTGAAATCGCGCCTGGCCTTCGACCGGGCTTTTCATGTGGTGGTGGCAGGGGATGGACTCTACTTCGGCTCTTCAGTTGACGATACGGTCTACCGGCTGAATCCGGCCAACGGCCGGCAGCAGTGGGCCTATACCACGGATGGACCGGTGCGTTTCGCGCCGACCATTGAAGGCGGCCATGTTTATTTCGGATCTGAGGATGGGGCGGTCTACTGCCTGGAGCAGGGAGATGGCTCGCTGCGCTGGAGCTATACGGCTGCGGGTGAGAACAACCGCCTTGTTCCGAGCAACGGACGCTACGTCTCTCTCTGGCCGGTTCGAAGTGGTGTTCTCGTCAGCGGCAATGTGGCCTATTTCAGCGCAGGGTTCTTTCCTGGTGAGGGAGTCTATGTCTGTGCAGTCAACGCTCTCACAGGATCGGACTTCGGCGCCAATCACTGGCGGCGGTTGCGCAGGAATGATGTGTCGCTGCAGGGCTACGCCCTGCTCTCGGCATCGAGCCTCTATTTTCCCGCGGGAAGAAGCTCTCCCTATATATTCAACCGGTCATCAGGACTCCTGCAGGGTCGCTTTGGAGGAGATGTGATGGGTACCTTCGCGCTGCTGGCGGGGGACTCGCTGATCAACGGGCCAAGCTCCCGCGAAGGGGCCAGCCTCGAGGAGTTCAACGCAGCCAGTCGTGACAGTCTTGCCGTCTACGATGGAGGCAATTCCATGGTCGTCACATCCTCGGCATCTTACCTGCTTGCGGACGATTCCCTGGTCGCTTTGAACCGCAGCAACCGGCGCGTGATCTGGAGCCGGGAAGTCAGCTTCCCCTACGAGCTGATCCTGGCAGGGGACACGCTCTTCGCCGGTGGGCGTGATGAGGTCGCCGCCTTCGACAGCTCCACCGGCGAGACGCTTTGGAGCTCCCCGGTGGAGGGCAGGGCCTATGGGCTGGCGGTCGCCGATGGGAGGCTCTTCGTCAGCACCGACAGGGGAACGATCCATGCTTTTGGCCCCGGGGTTGAAGGGCGCCCCGCCTTTGTGAGGGGTGACGCCAACCGTGACGGCGCCGTTGACATCTCCGATGCCGTAACGGTTCTCTTTCACCTCTTCAGGGGTGAGTCGTCGCTTGAATGTGAGGACCATGCCGACTCAGATGACAACGGCCGCCTGGAGTTGACAGATGCCGTCTACCTGCTTGATTTCCTCTTCAGGATGGGACTGCAACCCCCGCCGCCTTTCCCGCTTCCCGGCCTCGATCCCACCCTCGATCTCATCGAGTGCGGCAATTCCCTCTGAACCGGGAGGCTCTCCGCGAAAAAAAACGGCCGGCCAGAAGGCCGGCCGGTCAGCAGGTTGTAAGCCGGATTCTGTTGGTCGGACCTGGGTCCTCCCCGAAACCATTCATCTTTGCGACCTACCCGGGAGTTTTGCGGATAAATCCGCGCGAGACGGGCAACCTCTGCTCCCCTATTCGGTCTTGCTCCATATGGGGTTTACCATGCCGAGAGTGTCACCACTCTCGCGGTGAGCTCTTACCTCACCTTTTCACCCTTACCGGCACTCTCTCGAGGCCGGCGGTATATTTTCTGCGGCACTTTCCCTGGGATCGCTCCCGGTGGATGTTATCCACCACATCACCCTGCGGAGTCCGGACTTTCCTCGGTCCTTTTAAATGAGCCGGCCCGAAGGCCGTCAACTGTGGGCCGCGGTTTCGACCTCTACTGACCCGCTTATTATAATAACGGGCGGATGAATATCCACTCCAGGCAGGTGATTATCGCGCAGAGAATGATTGTTCCACCGGCCAGCAGGAAAAAGTAGTGCAGGCTCAGTCGCAGGATCCGCCGTGGTTCGTTGAGGTAGCTGAGAGAGCAGACCAGGGGAATAATGAATCCGAGAATTAAAAGTGCCAGGAGTTCGATTCCAAGTTTCATGCAGGCTTTCCTTTTAACCGGTAGCTGCGTCGTTGAGTTCAGGTGTCAATTTGCAGCTCCGGTCTTCGCGGGGTCTTCAGGCGCGGGGCGTTCTTCCCTGTTCCAGGTTCGTACGTCGAGAACATGCAATACAAGCAGGATGTTGAGCATTCCACTGACGACACAGAAAAGCAGTCCCAGGTTAAGGTAGGGCGGCAGGTTCGTCTGTATCTTGCCGAGGTTTTCTACCCCGACAACGGGATCTCCCCAGAGCCCGTTTGCAATGAAGGAGCTCAGCCCGTTGCCGGCCTGCAGGCAGAAAAACACCGGGTGGACTTCGTAGGTGACGGCCATGAATCCACCGACGAGGCATTCGCCTGTCCAGAAGAGCCCGAGCAGCAGGGTTCCCAGTATCACCGCCCTCCAATAGTAGCCCAGGAGAAAGTAGCCAGCTCCCGGAACGAGCCAGGAGAGCACACCCGCCAGGAGCCTGTCAGAAAGAGAATTTTTCATCGTATTGGGGTTGGATTCACTGGGTGGGGTCTGCAGTGCTTACATTTCAAAGCGTTCGCCGAGGTAGTACTTGCGGGCATTCGGGTCAGCGAGGATTTCCTGCCGGTCCCCATGGGCAATAATCCGCCCATCAAGAATGATGTAGGAACGGTCCGTCGTATTGAGTGTTTCCCGGACATTGTGGTCAGTCAGCAGGATACCGATGCCTCTTTCCGCCAGCTTGAGGATGATCTGCTGGATCTCGCTGACCGCTATCGGGTCCACCCCGCTGAAGGGCTCATCCAGCAGGATCAGGCGGGGTTCCATGATGAGCGCCCTGGCTATTTCGAGGCGCCTCTTCTCACCGCCTGAAAGAACAGCCGCCTTGGAGTTCAGGAGCCTGCCGAGGCCGAATTCTTCGACCAGCTCGTCACGTTTTCGAACACGGTCGGCCGTTGGCATGGGTGAGAGCTCCAGGATGGCGTTGAGGTTCTGTTCGACCGTCAGCCCCCGGAAGACGCTTGGTTCCTGCGAGAGGTATCCCATCCCCAGTCGCGCCCGCTTATACATCGGGTAGTTGGTGATATTCTTCCCCATGAAGGAGATGCTCCCCTGCTCGGGGCGTACCATTCCTATTGTCATTCGGAAGGTGGTTGTCTTGCCGGCTCCGTTTTTTCCGAGCAACCCGATGATCTTTCCCTGCTCGACGGTGAAGCTGACTCCCTGGACAACGAGCCTGCCGGTATAGCTCTTGGTAAGCCCCTCTACCTGCAGGAGGGGCTCCTGCTCACCGGAAGGCTCCAGGGTGGAGACGGTTGTCTCAGAAGCTGTATCCGCTTCGGCTGCAGGGTCTTTTTCTGTCATCATGAGTTCATCTCCTCTTCTTCATTCAACGTATGAAGCGTCCCTGGTAGTTCCAGGGCCATGCGGGCCAGAATACCAGCAGGGCCTTTCCCAGCAAATTGTTTCCCGGTACGTGTCCCCAGACTCTTCCATCGGAGGAGGATGGGCTGTTGTCGCCAAGGGCAAAAAACTCGTTTTCCCCAAGCTGGATCCCAGCCTTTCCGTGATCGGTGGTGTAGTAGTTGTCCTGGTAGAGCTCGATAGCCTCCACGTTGGCATCGACCCGGCTGCCCAGGATCCAGAGATAATAGTCCGAGTAAGGAGCTGGGGGAGGGGGGTTGTCGACGTCCAGGACACTGATATAACCTTCAGCCTCCTGCAGGCTGAAGATCTCCTGCGAGTTGAGCCGGACGACCAGGCAGTCATCGCAGTTGACCAGGTCAATCCTGCTTTTCACGTTCAACTCCAATGCGATGTCCGTTCTCTCCATGAACAGGGCAGACTGGGGGAACCGGAGCTTGCGCGGGTTCTTTACTACATCCGGGCGGGGTTCGTTGAGAAGGCGTTCAATGACTGCGGGGCGGGAGGGGGAAGGCTTGCCGGTGGGCAGGCGCAGCTGGAAGGTCCAGTTGCCGTCGCGGATTTCAGCTCCCATCCATCCCCCCGGGGTTGAAGGGGTCACGGTGAAACTGAGCTTGATATCGCCGACGGGGTGCCCGCCGCGGGTTCTTCCCGACAGGGAGTTGTAGGGGATGTAGTTGTCGAGTCCACGCTGGTATTCCAGCAGGGCAGTCTCGCTGCTTTTCGATGAGTTGAGGCTCCAGCGGCCGTCGGTGAGTTTCTGCCACGCACCGGCGCCGGTTCCTGCCGGTTCTTTCCACGCAGCGACCGGGCTCAGACCGCCTTCCCTGATCGAACTGTCTGACCTTTTCTTCCACAATACGCCCTGGATATACGGGTGATTCGGTTTGCGCTCGATCTTTCCGTCAACGTAGAGGTCACCCCCGACCAGGTC
>JAYGDV010000497.1:0-3949 GCA_046582735.1 Planctomycetota bacterium | reverse complement strand
CGTGTGCTCTTCCGATCTGACCGCGCCCCGCCAACGCAGGCCGGCAACACCACCCTGTCGAGCAGGGCGGAGGGCTTGCGGGTTCCGTAGCTGGTAAAGACCGCCACCACGTCGAGGTCGGCAACCATGAAGATGAATTGTCCGAGAGCGCCGCGAGCCGACTTGACCAGCAGCTTCCTGCCACCGACGGTGTGATACTGGCTCCACCAGAAGTAGCCGTACTTGGAGCGGCCGTTGTCGACGTGGATCGCGGTCGATTTATCGATCCATTTCTTCTCGACGATCTGCTTTCCCTTCCACTGGCCGTCTGCCTGGACCATGAGGCCTATCTTCAGGAGATCGCGAGAGCGAAGACGCATGCCGGCGGCGGCGCGGGTCTGGTCCGCTGCATCGGTATTGAACTCGGACTTCGTAATGCCCAGCGGGGCAAAGAGCTTCTCCTTGAGAAAGACCTCCAGGGTCTTACCCGTCTTCAGGCCGATGAGATGGCTGAGCAGGTTCGGATCGGTACCCTGGTACTTGAACTCCCTGCCGGGCTTGATCGGTGCTGAGAGGGTGAGCGATGTCGCCGCCAGGTTCCTGCCGACCTTCTCCCTGCGCGAGAGCTTCGCTTCATCGACCCGGATGCCTGATCGCATGGAGAGAAGATCGCACAGCCGGATCTTATCCGCTCCGGCAACCAGCTTCGACCGGTCGACAGCGGGGAAATAGTCGACCAGGAGATCCTTGTCGCTGCCGATCACTCCTAATTCGATGGCCTTGCCGATCCCGAGCGAGGTGATGCTCTTGGTGACCGACATGGTGAAGTGCGGCTTGTCGATTGTCGAGTCGGCGAAGTAGGCCTCGAAGACCAGCTTGCCGTTTCTGGCCAGGAGAAAGCTGTCGATGCAGCCCTGCTTGTTGGTGATCGCCTCCCCGCTCTTCGCCCTCTTGAAAAAGGCAGCGTTGTCGGCATCGATCCCGTTGGTCATGCGAACGAGCGCCTTGACATCAAGCCCTTCCCTGCCCGCAGGAGAAACGGCCAGGCCATCGGCCGTCTTCACCGGCACAGAATAAAAACGGAGCTTTGGCGCGGCGAAATTCTCGAGCTTCGGAAAGAGAGAATGCCACCTCTTTCCGGCGACGCTTTTTCCCGGAGCTACGTCCTCAGCGGATGCCGCCAGCGGCAGCAGGCCGATCAGGAGAACGGAAAGGAAACGCTTCATTTGAGCTCGACCAGCTTGACGTCGTCGAAGTCGTTCATGTCGTCAAAGGAGCCGAGCCCGATGCGCCCCTTGCCGAAGGTCTTGTCGACGACGCTCATATGAGGCTTCTTCATGTCATCGAAGAAGATCTCGATCTTGCCGCTCCTCGAGTCACGCACCACCTTCACCTGGTGCCAGGTCTCGTTCTTCCAGGGCGTCTTGTTCTGGTTCTTCGTCAGCGGTGCCCGCGGGGCATTCTTGACGATCATGACCTGGCCGCTCCTGGGGTCGGGGCTCGCGCCACAGTGAATGTAGTAAAAATTCTGGGCGTCCTGCCAGTTGAAGAAGATGCAGCAGTCGCGATGACCGCCGGTGTCCTTGGTGCTCATCACCCGGAAGGTCAGCACGAAGTCAGCCACCTGCAGGTCCTTGATCAGGGCGATGTGGTGCGGACTGCGGACCTTCGGATTGTACTTGCTGCTGCGACGGTTGATTCCGAACACATGGTTGCCGTCGACCTTGCGATGGGTCCAGCTCGTCTCGTCAGTAGCCTCCCAGCGGTCACGGCCCTTCTCGAAGTTCTCTTCGAAGAGTACCTTGCCGCTGCCAGGCCCCTTGACCCCCTTGTCTCCCCTGGTACCCTTCTTGCCCTTGATCAAGGAAATCGAGCTGGCAGCGAGCCTGCGGCCGAACTCCACATAGCCCTTGGCTGAGTAGTGCAGGTCGTTGCTGATGTCCTTGCCCCTGCGGTTTTTCCCATCGTTGAGGTCATCAGTGTCCACCCAGGCACCCCGCGAGCTCGCATCGGCGAAATCCACCTGGATCTTACGGATGGCGGTCCACTGTGGATACCGCTTGTTCTGCATATCGAAATCGCTGAGCCTGCCGATGACGAAATTGATGTCCTTGCGGCCGAGGTCGGCGGCAAGCTGGTCGAGGATGCCCTGCAGGCTGGCGGCGTAGACCGCCGCGTGCTGCTCACGCGCATCACGCTCACCCTGCATCCAGGAGAAGCTGACCGACTGGATCTCCTGGTCCTTGATCGCGGCATTGACCTTCCCCATCAGGCGGACGTAGAGATCCCCGGCACCCTTGAAGGCTTCGCCCTTGGCCGACTTCCACTTCTTGTGCCAGCGCCGTATCGGCTGCCCACCGTGGGCATCCTTGACCACGATGACCTTGTCCTTGCCGAACTCCTTCTCAACAGTCGGGATAAAGGACTCTTCCGGCTTGAGGCCGGCCATATTCGATTGGCCGGAAAGAATGAAAAGATGTTTTCCATCCGCGGCAAAGGCCGCATTGGTGAGAAACAAGACGGCGAGAAGAATCTGCAGTTGCTTCATGGTATTCCAGCTCCGTTTAGTTGACGAAATGAAAGAAACACCGTAACCCGCCGGGGCTCAATGTTCAAATCCTCCGGCGAGAGTTCCTGCGGTGAGAGCAGCTACCCGGCAGGGGCGGGTAGCGAGGTGCCTGGAACACTCAAGCCAGGATGTCGTGAAGAACCTCACCCTCGACATCCGTCAGGCGAAAATCACGCCCGTTGAAACGATAGGTCAGCTTCGTATGGTCCAGCCCCAGCTGGTGCAAGAGCGTTGCATGGATGTCATGGGCGTTGACGCGTTTCTCAACCGACTTGTAGCCGAACTCATCGGTCGCTCCGTATTGAGCACCTCCCTTGAAGCCACCGCCGGCGAACCAGGTGGTGAAGGCGTTGGGGTTGTGATCCCGGCCGTTGGAGCCCTGTGAATCAGAGGTGCGCCCGAACTCACCACCGAAGATCACGATGGTGTCATCGAGCAGCCCGCGCTGCTTGAGATCTGTGAGCAGGGCTCCGGTGGGTTGGTCAACCGTAGCGGCACATGCACGATGATTACCGTTGATGTCATTGTGCCCATCCCAGGGAACATCGCTCACCGCCCCGCCGGGAGTGTTGGGACAGGCCGCGAAGATCTGCACAAACCGAACGCCGCGCTCGACCAGGCGGCGAGCGAGAAGGCACTGGCGGCCGTAGTCCTTCGATTCCTTGCGGTTGAGGCCGTACATCTCCTGGATCTGCTTGGGTTCACTGCTGACATCGAAGGCCTCCGGAGCCGCAGCCTGCATCCGGTAGGCCAGCTCGAAGGACTCGAGCCGGGCGTTGAGATCACGGTCAAAGGGCCGCTTCTCGGCATGTTTCCTGTTGGCCGCGTTGAGCTCATCGAGCAGCGAGCGCTGCTGCACCTTGGAGACATCCCCGGGAAGCTCCAGGTTATCAATCGGCCTGGCACCGCGGGAATCGAGCGAGGTCGCCTGGTAGACCGAGGGAAGAAACCCGGCTGACCAGATCGGATCAGCTCCGCGAGGCTTGGTTCCATGCATGACGACGAAGGCCGGGAGGTTGGAGTTTGAGCTACCGAGACCGTAGCTCAGCCAGGAGCCCATGCTCGGAAAACCCTGGCGAATCATCCCGCCATTGAGCTCGAGCATCGCCGGCGTATGGTTATTCGACCTGGAATAACAGGAGTAGACGAAGGAGATGTCATCTGCATGCCTGGCGATATTCGGCAGAATATCGGTAACATAAGCGCCGGACTGGCCATGCCTGTTCCACTTGAAGGGTGACTTCAGGCATTTTCCACTGGTAGTGAAAAAACCGGTCTTCGGATCCGCACCTGCCAGCTGGGTGCCGCTGCGTTTGATGAGCTCGGGCTTGTAATCAAAGGTATCAACCTGGGAGGGGCTCCCGGTCTGGAACAGCCAGATAACGGCCTTCGCCTTGGGCT
>JAYGDV010000430.1:0-6232 GCA_046582735.1 Planctomycetota bacterium | reverse complement strand
GAACGAGGTCCTGGCTGCAGCTGGTATTACCGGGATCGCCGTGCATCTGGGTCCAGCCGCCGCCGTTTTCAAGCGGCGGACGCAGACGCCTGGCCCAATGGCCTCCGCTTGAGACAACTGTCCAGCCCTTCTGCCCGGTCACACCGGCCCAATCCTCGAGGTCTCTCTTCTCGTGGGCTCCCCCCATCATGGCGATTCCGCGGATCGGCTTGAGCAGGCGAGACCAGTCCTCTGTATCCTTCGGCAGGGCTCCACCCGAAACCGAGGCTTCAGAAACGACAAGATCAGCGAAGAAGGAAGGATAGGGCAGCTTCTCTCCCGCTTTACGGAGCCAGGTTGCGATCCGCCGCACATTCAGCCCGGCAGCGGCGTACATCCGGCGGGCATTCAGCATCGCCGCCTCGTCATCGAACACTGCGCAAATCTCGAGGTTGGTTCTCATGGCGAGCTCGAAGGGGAGCTGGCCATCTTTACAGTCAACAACGAGCCCGTAGCCGTCCTTGATACCGCTCTCCTTGACGATGACATCCGCCGCAGCGGCCATGCTGCCATCGATGCCCTCCGGCTTCTCCTCGACCTTCTCGATGATCTCCCCGGCAGCTCCCCCCTTCGCCGAGAAGGCGTAGATCGTCCCTCTGCGGGTGCCGACAAAGAGCCGGCCGTTGGCGACGACCAACTGGTTGGCACGCTCGGGGACATCGAAGGACCAGAGAAGTTTTCCATCCTTGTAGTTGCGGGCGTAGATCCCCGAGCCGACACCTTTCTTCGGATCGGAATCGAAGGATGTATGAAAAATAACATCCCCGGCCATGAGGATGGATGCGTGGTCCGGGTCGTAGCGAAAGATGACCGGGAAGCCGTAGCCGGCCTTCATGCGCGTGCCGACCCCTGAATCATAATCGGTCCAGCGACCGGGAGTCTCGGCGCTCCAGACACCCTTCCTGCTCAGGTGTTCATTCTTGGTTTCCCAGGCGGTCGAGCCGGCATACCTCACCCCATCGCGTTCGACTCCGAACAGCGGCCAGAAGATGCGGGTCCAGGGACTGTTGGAATCAATCTTCGGGGCCTCGGGATCGTTCGGATCGGGCCAGTGGGTAAAGGTGCCATCGGAGCGCCGGAAGGAGGTGGGAGCTCCGTAGGGCATGTTGGAGTAGCCGCGAAAATCCTTCGGTACCCAGATCTGGTCACGAGTGACCATCAGGTGGCCGCCGGGAGCCAGGCTCGACTGGCCGCCATCTTCAGACTGGGTATCGTTGCGCCACTTGAGCTTCCCGGTATTGGCATCGAGGGTATAAACGTAGGTGCCCTCGTGGGGGAAGACCCCGGCGGAGAAATACGCCTCGCCCTTGTCGACCAGCACATCGGTACGCACCGGCCAGACCGAGATCATCTTTCCATAGGAGAGAAACTGCCGGGTGGCGGGAGCCGCCTGGAACTTCCAGACCAGCTTCCCGGTCTTCGCCTCGAGGCAATAGGCCCAGCCATCCTCGCTGCCAAAGTAGATCTTGCCCTCCCAGAACATCGGTGTGCGGTAGACCCCCGCACCTGCGAAGTACTCCCAGTTCTTCTTCGCCGTGGCCGCATCGAGTGACACCACGCGCCCCTCCACCGAGCTGGTGAAGTAGAGGCTGTCACCCGCTGAAATAATCGGCAGGTTGTACTTGCTGCATTCGGGAAAGCCGGCACGGGTGGGGTCGCGGGTCGGGATCGGTGCGTGCTTCGACTGGCGGGACTTGAAGGACCAGAGCTGCTTGAGCGGAAGCTGCAGCTGCTCAGGAGTGACCGCCCTGCGAAGCCGGTTCCTGCGATAGGTCGGCCAGTCTTCCGCTGAGACAGAAACCGCCAGGCAAAGTAATAAAAGGCTAAAGAACGCGCAGACTCGGTTCATTTACTTCTCCTGCCCGGAGGGAGGGCCTGTAGTAAAACTGATTATCTCTATTGGCTGATGCCACTCTGACCAGAAAAAGGGGCTTTCCCAGGCGCATTTTCACCCGGCAGACTACTCATCTTTATTTCCCGAGGCCTCCGGATTAGTGGCTATGGGAGGAGTGGGGAAGAGCTCGCCGGGAAAATCTCCCAAACCGATCACCTTGTTGGATTCAATGTGAAGCTGAACCGATGGGGCGCCATCGTCACCGACCTCGACGTGATGGAACACCTGGCCCATTCCGCCGCCAAGCCCGCGCTCGTTCTCGGACAATTCCAGATAGGCGGTGGCCTGGTCCTGTTCGAGAAATTGCACAAACTCGTTGTCCAACTGCTCGCCGAGATTTCTTCTCTGCTGCTCCATATTCTTCACATGCGCCGCGATCTGCTCAGGATTCTCAATCTCCCAGAAAGGCTTACCCTCCGGCCCATTGCGCAGAAGCTTGACCTCCTTGCCGTAACGCTGAAGGAGTTCATGGTATTTGTCCTTCTGCCCGTCGCCCAGGTCGAGCTTGCCGGCCAGCGAGTTCACCTGGAAGTTGTGCCTCCCATAGGGGCCCTTGAACAAGGCTCTCCGCTCTGCCTGCCTCTGGCGCTGGACCGTCTTCTGATACTTGCGATCATCCTCGATAATCCCCGTGACGTACTGCCGGACATCCTCCTCCCCACCCTTCAATTCGAGGAGAGCCGCCAGGCGCTCCCCGGTGGAGGCTGCGGACTCGGCCGAAGATTTCCCCGGGGGTGTTTTTCGATCCCCTGCTCCCACAGGAGAATCATCCCCGCCCGAGACAACCACCACAGATGGCGTCTCCATCCGGGGAAGCTCCTCCACCGTCGTGGCCAGGCCGTCGAGGCGAGCCTGGATGCTGTCAAGCCGCCGGGCAAGATCCTGAATTCCGGATTCATTACCCAGCGAGGACGGCTGTTCCACCTCCCTGATCGAATTGTAGACCACGCAGGTCAGTACGGAGACGAATACCGACAACGCTACGGCTAAAACCGTATAAGTTTTCAAAGCGAATACCTCTGGCAAACTACTTCAAGTAACCAGACAACAGAATACCAACCCCGCTGACGGCAGGAAAGCTGAGAATCCAAACTCCGTGCGCCTGTGCGGAACCGCTGCTTTTCTTCCCTCCTGCCGAACCTGAAAATCGGTTTCTTCCGCGCGACCACAGGCTGTTTGGTATAACAGACCATTGTTCGACTGCAACAACTGGCGTTTGGGCTATAAGCCATTAATTTTATTGTGCTTATGACTTTACGTTGACCTGTACCATTGCTGGAGTAAAGTAATCCCCCGAGTTAAGTAGAAAAGAAGCCAGAGCAAATCCATGAATTCGCACCCTGTCCCCAGCCTCCTCACCAATCCTTGCCGGGCAGTCTTTTCAAAGCTGTTCATTGGAGCGTTTCTTTTCCTTTGCGTCCTTGGAGCCTTCGGTTGCCATGGGGTCGAACACCACCAGAAGGGACGCTTCTCCAACTCCATCATGATCTTCGACCCGGACGGATCCGAAACTCATTTCCATCAGAAAACCTACTACTCTCGTGAAGGAAGCGCCGGAGGAATCGGCTCGTCAGCGGGAGGAGGGTGCGGATGTTACTGAGGGGCCGCCCTGTCGCTCTCTGTCTCGCAACGGCAATTCTCGCGAGCCTCTGCCTGCTCACCCCGCCAGGCGTTCATGCCTGGCAGGAGCAGAACGCCGAGGATACCCTCTCAGATAAGAATCGCTCTTTTTCAGCCGATGCGGGCCATGGTTCCGTCACCTTCGGCCTGAACTACTACCAGAACAGCGACAACGGCGATGGAAATCCATTCCTCGATGAGGCCCTGACGGACATCGAGCCCGTGATCATCTTCGACTACAACGTCACGGATCGCCTCTCGATCAATGGAGACTTCTCCTACGACTACGTCTCGAGCGCCTCGATCGACCGCCTCAGTAATTACGGGGCGCAATCCGGGGCCACGGGAGACAACTATTACGGCGCCAGCCTTGGCGGAGCCTACAAGCTCTCTCCCGTTCTGCGTCTCGGCGGCAATCTCAGCTTCAGCGGCGAGTATGACTATACCTCCGTCGGCTTCAGTAGTTTCATTGCCCGGGACCTCAACAATAAAAACACGACCCTCAAGCTGAACCTGAATGGTTTCCAGGACACCATCGACATCATCCGCTGGAACGGCCGCCAGAGAGAAGGAACGGATGAGCGCAAGACCTTGAGCCTTACCGGCAACTGGTACCAGATCATCACACCCTCGACTCATTCGGAGCTGGGTTTCTCGGCAACCCACCAGTCGGGCTTCCTCGAAACGGCTTACAACTTCGTGGTTATCGAGGACCCCGATGGAGATGATCTCTCTACCGGCAGGCCGGATTGGCTCGACCAGGCGGGCACTGGAGAGATCGTCCGTGAAGAGCTACCCGATACCCGAAGCCGCGGCACCATCTTCGACCGGGTGCGTACGAGTCTCACCCCGGCAACGGCCGTCGAACTGGGGGGGCGCCTTTATAGCGACTCCTGGGGGATCTCCAGCTTCACCATCGAGCCAAGGCTCTACTACTGGCTCATAGAGGACAAGCTGAGCGCCAGGTTGCGCTACCGCTTTTACGCCCAGACGGGTGCCGATGACTACTCTGAACATTTCAACCTGGATACACCCGAATTCAGGACGCAGGACTCCGATCTTGGCGACTTCACAGCCAACGGGACGGGGATAAAATTATCCTGGTACATCTCCGAAACCCTGCGGTTTGACCTTTCCGGGGACTATATCCAGCGCAGTGATGGAATCGACCAGATTCTCGGCGCCGTCGCGTTCAACTGGTCCTTCTGAATCGAAACCAAGCGGAGTAAAATATACTCATGAAACGATTGATCTTCCTCCTGTTAATCCTGGCTCCGGGCTGCGGCGGGAACTCCCCCGTAAAGCAAGACACCCCGAACCCTTCCCCGGCTGGAACTGTTCCGGAGGGACTGGGATTCAAGGATATGGCCGGCAAGCTCCACGACGTAGACAGCGTCCTGGGACAGGGTCATTCCGTCGCGCTGGTCTTCTGGCAGACCTGGTGCAAACCCTGCCTGAGGGAAATGCCCGACCTGGTCAAGGCCCACCGCCAGTATTCTCCCGGGCTCCGCTTCTACGGAATCATCTCCGGGGCGGACAAAGACGTAGATGAAGCCAAGGTGAAGACGATCGTCGGCCGCTTCGGCGTACGCTATCCGCAGGTACGAGACCGCGACCTCCGGCTCTCGAAAACCTTCGGCGTAGAAGGCACCCCCACGATCGTCATCCTGGGCTCCGGAGGATCGGTTCTTTACCGTGGACACCGGCTTCCTGATAATTGGGCCGCGTTCACAAAACGGGACGGCTGAAAGTCCTCCCCGGAACTGGCTCATTCCCCCGGAGAAATTCCACAAGATGATCAAGACGCGCATCCTTGCAGCAATGGTGACGCTGTTGTCCCTGGTGGGATCCGCCGGTTGCCGTTCGGCGCCGGAACCGGCCAGGGCTGACCCCGCCGGGAACAGCCCTGTCCTGCGCTCGCGCCTCGACGGCGTCATGGGCACCCAGTTGAAGATCACTGTCATCGGCACCGACCCAGCCCTCCTTGACCGGGCCATGGAGGCCGCGGCCGGCGAGGTCAAGCGGGTGGAAGATCTCATGACCGACTGGCGGGCATCGGAGCTCACCAGCCTGAATGAATCCGCCGGGCAGGGTCCCCGGGAGGTCCCGCGGGAGCTCGCGGCGATCATCTCACGTGCCATCGAGCTCCACCGTCTCACCGGCGGCGGCTTCGATATCACCTTCGCCGCCGCCGGCAAGCTGTGGAGTTTCAAGACCGCCCCGAAGAGCCTTCCCGACCCGGGGGAAATCAAGGCTGCCCTCCAGCTCGTTAACGCCGGGGCGGTAAAGGTCTCAGCCGCTGACAATACCGTCGAGCTTCCCGCCGGAATGACGATCGGCCTCGGCGGCATCGCCAAGGGCTATGGCGTCGACCGAGCCATGAAGATCCTGATGGACCACGGCATCCGCAACGCCATCGTCGACGCAGGGGGAGACATGAAGATCCTCGGGAAGAAATTCGGCGAGCCCTGGGAGATCGCCATCAAACACCCGCGCCGAAAGGAAAGAGCGCTCGCGGTTCTCAACCTCAACAATACCTGCCTGGTCACATCGGGCGATTACGAGAGGTTCTTCGAGCTCGAGGGAAAACGCTACCATCACATCATCGACCCGCGCACGGGCTACCCGGCCCGCGGCTGCATGAGCGCCTCCGTGGTGGCCCCCAACGCGGAATACGCC
>JAYGDV010000423.1:0-3860 GCA_046582735.1 Planctomycetota bacterium | reverse complement strand
TCTGCCGCAACCACATGATCAACGGCGAGGGTGGGCGGATCGCCGAGGAGAACCGGGTCGAGTATATTTTTGACCAGATCGAGACGCTAGGGACGGTCTGGATGGGGCTCACGGTACAGTGCGCCCGCTGCCACGACCACAAGTTCGACCCCCTCAGGCAACAAGATTACTACCAGCTCTTCGCCATCTTCAACCAGACCCCGGTCAACGGCGGCGGCCGGGACCCCGCGACGCCTCCTGTCATCCGTGCCCCGGACTCACTCCAGTACCTGAAGCTCGAAGAATTGAATCGAGACATCGCCGCTGCGGTTGCGGAGGTCGAGAAGCAGGAGGAGAGTCTCTTCAGTAGGGAGAAGGGGAAGAGTGCGGCGCAGTCCGATGCAGCGAAGGGGTTGCCGAAGAATACTCGTACGGCCCTTTCCCGGTCGCCGGGCAAACGGAGCGCCGCCTACCTCGCTGAGATCGAGAAAAACTTTGTGAAGACCAATACCGGCTACGCCGGGCTGCTGAAGAAACTCCGCGAGAAGGTTTCGGCCCGCCAGGCGTTGGAGAAGTCCTTCGTCAGGGTCATGGTCATGCAGGACAAGGGCAAGTCCCGCAAGACCCACATCCTCTACAAGGGACTCTACAACCAGAAGCGCGAGGAGGTCACCGCCGAGGTGCCCCGGAGCCTGCCGCCGCTGCCTGAAAAGGCGCCGCGAAACCGGCTGTCGCTGGCTCGCTGGCTTGTCGATCCATCCCACCCCCTGACCGCCCGGGTCACGGTCAACCGCGAATGGCAGAAGTTCTTCGGCACCGGGCTGGTAAAGACAGTTGAAGATTTCGGTTCCCAGGGCGAGAAACCAACCCATCCGCAGCTGCTCGACTGGCTGGCCAACGAGTTCATTCGCAGCGGCTGGGATCTCAAGGCGCTGCACCGGCTGATTGTCACCAGTGCGACCTACCGCCAGAGTGCCAGGTGGACAGCCGAATTGACGGAGAAGGATCCGGCGAACCGCCTGCTGGGGCGTGGCCCCAGGATGCGGATGCCCTCCTGGATGATCCGTGACCATGCTCTCGCCATAAGCGGCCTGCTTGTCAACCGGGTCGGCGGACCATCGGTGAAACCCTACCAGCCGACCGGGGTCTGGGCCGAGGCGACCTTCGGCAAGATGCGCTACCGGCAGGACAAGGGAGAGAATCTCTACCGCCGCAGCCTCTATACCTTCTGGAGACGCATCATCGGCCCGACGATCTTCTTCGACGTCGCCAAGCGCCAGACCTGCGAGGTGCGAAAATCGCTGACCAACACCCCTCTGCACGCCCTGGCAACCCTCAATGACACCACCTATGTCGAGGCTGCGCGCGTCCTGGCGCAGCGGGTTATCGAGAAGGGCGGAGCCAAAACTGGTGAGCGGCTCCGCATGGCGTTTCGCCTTGCCACCTCGCGGTTCCCCACTGCCGGAGAATTACAGATTCTCGAGGGCCGGCTCGCGATTCTTAAAAAACAGTATTCACAGAAACCCGATGAAGCCCGCAAGCTGCTGGATGTGGGGGACTCTGCCCCCAATGCGAAACTGGATGCCGTTGAGCATGCTGCCTATACGGGCATCTGTTCCCTGATCCTCAACCTTGATGAGACGCTCACGAAGTAGATGAACAACATGGATCCTGTCACTCAACACCATGCGAACGAGACGCGGCGGCAGTTTTTCGGTCGCAGCGCTACGGGTATCGGTACGGCCGCGTTGGCTTCTCTTCTAAATCAAAACGCGCAAGGGGGCATCGGAAAGTCTAACCTGCCGCATTTTATCCCGAAGGCCAACCGGGTGATCTACCTGTTCATGAACGGCGCGCCGACCCACGTCGACCTCTTTGATTACAAGCCGAAGCTGAAGGAACTGCATGGCAAACCGGTACCCCAGGAATATGTCGGTGGCAAGCGCTTCAGCACCATGACGGGCAATCCCAAGGGCAAGCTCATGCTCTCGCCGATTGAGCCGTTCCACCGGCGCGGAGAGAGTGGGGCCTGGGTCAGTGACCTGATGCCGCACACGGCCAGGGTCGCCGACGAGCTCTGTTTCATAAAGAGCATGCACACCGAGCAGGTTAACCATTCGCCCGCGGTCACCTTTTTCCTGACCGGGTCGGAGATGGCCGGGCGCCCCAGCATGGGCTCCTGGCTCACCTACGGCCTCGGCAGCGAGACCGACAACCTGCCCGCCTTCACCGTGATGACCTCGGTGAGCAAGGGAACCAGCTGCGGCCAGATCTTCTACGATTACTATTGGAGCAGCGGTTTTCTGCCCTCGCGGTTCCAGGGCGTGAAGTTCAGAAGCGGCGGGGACCCGGTACTCTATCTTTCGAGCCCTGACGGGGTAAGCCGCCCGGTTCGCCGCGGGATTCTAGATGACCTCGCGAAGCTCAACCAGTTGCGCTACCGCGAAGTGGCCGACCCATCGATCACCACCCGTATTTCCCAGTACGAGCTCGCCTACAAGATGCAGGCGAGTGTTCCCGAGTTGAGCGACATCTCCAAGGAGCCCCAGCACGTCCTCGACCTCTATGGTCCGCAGGTCAAGGAGCGTGGAACCTTCGCCTACAATTGCCTGATGGCCCGGCGCCTCATCGAGCGCGGCTCGCGCTTCGTCCAGTTGATGCATGCCGGCTGGGACCAGCACAACAGCATCACCACCGAGCTCTACACCCAGTGCAAGGACACCGACCAGCCCTCCGCCGGCCTGGTGCAGGATCTCAAGCAGCGCGGCCTGCTGGAGGACACCCTGGTGATCTGGGGAGGCGAGTTCGGACGCACGCCGTTTATCCAGGGCAACTTCAAGGATCGAAAGCGCTGGGGTCGCGATCACCATCCCTATGCCTTTACCACCTGGATGGCAGGTGGGGGGGTGAAGCCCGGAATCACCTGGGGCGCCTCCGATGACCTCGCCATCGACGCGGTCAAGGACAAGGTCCACGTGCATGATTTCCAGGCGACGATCCTCCATCTCCTTGGAATCGACCACAAGAGACTCGATTTCAAGTTCCAGGGCCGCCGCTACCGCCTGACGGATGTTCACGGCAAGCTGGTCAAGGGCATCCTTGCCTGAGGCTGCGCGGCCGGTCGTCAGTGGCCGAGGGCGTAATAGGTTTCGTAGCAGCGCCGTGCGCTGGCTGCCGCCTTATCCCAGTCCCAGCCATCCGCGAAACGATCCGGGCTGAGGCTGCGGACGTAGGGGGAAGGGTCCGGTTCGAGGAGCGATTCAACGAGATGCCGTCCGATCCCGGCGGAACCTGAGACCCCGTGGGCGTTGCATCCTCCGGCCATGACGAAGCCCTTCACCTTTGAGCTTTCGCCGATGATGAAGCGTCCGTCAGGAGTGAAGGTCGGCCAGCCTTTGAAGACGCTGCGCACTCCCAGCTCGCTGACCTTCGGAATATGCGGCGCAAGCTGCTCGGCGAATTGTCCGAGCACGTCGTAGTCTTCTTCGATGAGAGGTTGCTCACCGTCGATGGCGATCTTGCGGGGGTCGTTCGAAAGGGATTCGGGTTCCCAGCCCCCGCACAAGAGCGAGTTGACCTCGCCGCGCAGGTAGAGCGTGGCGTCGGGAATCCGCATCACCGGCAGGGTCGGCGCCATGCCCTCGCATTCGACGGTGACGAAAAACTCGTGGCGCACAGGGATGATCGGCAGGTCGAGGCCGGCGCTCGCTGCCAGCTGGCAGGCGTGGGCGCCGGCGGCGTTGATCACCATCTCGCATTCGATCTCGCCGCGGTCGGTTTCGACGCCGCGTACCCGGCCGTTCTCAATCCTGATACCGCTGACCCGGGTGTCGGTCTGGAAGCGGACCCCGAGGTTGCGCGCGTGTTCGACGTAGCTCATG
>JAYGDV010000387.1:0-22937 GCA_046582735.1 Planctomycetota bacterium | reverse complement strand
CCCACGTTCCACGGGCTCATTCCGTTTGCAGGTTTGAGCCCTTTTTTTATGCCCTCATTCCGCCTGCAGGGTTCGGGCCCAGAGAATTCCTTCTCTGCCGGTGAGCTCCTCAGCCACCGCCGGGAGCTTTTTTTCTTCCGGATCATCGAGGTTGATCACCGAAAGGGCCGTGCCCCCGCTTTGATCACGCCCCAGCGACATCGAAGAAATATTAACCTCGTGGGAGGAAAGAACCTGGCCGATCGTGCCGATCATCCCGGGCCTGTCCTCGTTGGCAGCGATCACCATCCAGCCCTCGAGAACAGCATCGAAATGGTAATTGTCCAGGGAGACAAGACGGATTCCCTTGCGTCCGCGAATAGAACCCCCGAGGTTTCTCTCACCGGAGCTGTCGGTAAGTTCCACCCGGATCATATTGGCGAAGTAGCGGCTTCTGCCTTCGCTGGACTCCTCGATAACGAGTCCCTGTTCCCTGGCAAGAGCTCTTGCGTTGATCTGGTTGACCGGCTGCGTACAGCGGTCACCCAGGAAGCCTGAGAGCACCCGGGCGGTAACATAGTTCTGGCTCTGGGGATCTTCAAACAAATCGCCAAAGTACTGGATCAGGATACGCTCGGGATTGCCCTCGAGAAACTGGGCATGCAGACGGCCCAGCCTGCGGCCGAGCTCGCCATAGGGATCGAGCCGTTCGCGCATATCGGGCTCGAGAAAGACTGCGTTGACAGGGCTGTGAAGTTTCCCATTCTCCAGGTAGTCCACCACGAGTTGGGCTGCTGATCGGGCAACGTTCACCTGGGCCTCGCGCGTCGAGGCCCCCAGGTGCGGCGTCACCACGACAGCCGGATGATCGACGAGCGCACGATCAACGGGCGGCTCAATTTCGAAAACATCGAGCGCGGCGCCGGCTACCTGGCCCGCCTCGATCGCCTCCAGCAGGGCTGCCTCATCCACGATTCCACCCCTGGCGCAATTGATCAACCTCAGGCCCTTCCTGGCCTTCCCCAGCACCTCGCTGCCGATCAAAGCACTGGTTCCCTCAGTCTTGGGTACATGAACGGTAAGGAAATCACACCGCGATGCCAGGTCGCCAAGATCGGTGACCAACTCGATCCCGAGCTCCTCCGCCATATGGGGCGCAAGAAACGGGTCGAAAGCGAGGATATCCAGCCCCAGGCCGGCTGCCATATGGGCCACGTGGCGGCCGATCTTGCCGAATCCTATAATCCCGAGGGTCTTGCCCTGGAACTCCACCCCGACGAACCGGCCACGGTCCCACTCCCCCGCCTTTACCGAGCGATGGGCCTCGGGGATGTTGCGCGAGAGCGCCAGCATCATGGCGATGGTGTGCTCCGCGGCCGAGCGTGTATTTCCCTCCGGAACATTCTGTACGACCACTCCCTTGCGGGTTGCCGCATCGAGGTCGATATTGTCGACGCCAACGCCGGCGCGAACAACCAGCGACAGGGACGAGGCCGCCTCGAGCAGCTCACTGTCCACCTTCGTGGCACTGCGTACGATCAGCGCATCCGCATTGCCCACGGCCTCCAGTTTCTCAGCCAGGGCAAGCCCGGGGCGGTTATCGACCTCCAGGTCGGGAAAACCCGCCAGGTATTCCAGGGCATCGTCACTGATCTTGTCGGCGATGAATAAAACCTTGCTCACGTCCCAGTCCTTTTTCTGCTGCTCAGCTGAAGGCGCAATCCGCCCGGGTGGTCAGATCTTCCCGAAGGCCATCGCCACATTATGGCCACCGAATCCGAAGGAGTTGGTGATCAGGCAATCAACCGAAGCCTCCCGGGGTTCATTGGGAACGTAATCGAGATCGCACTCCGGGTCGGGTGTCTGGTAATTGATCGTTGGTGGAACTACCTGGTTTTTCAGGGCCAGGGCACAGGCGACGCTCTCCGCCGCTCCCGAGGCGCCCAGGAGGTGGCCGATCTGCGACTTGGTGGAGCTGACCATGAGCCGGTCGGCGTGCTCACCAAAGGTCGCACGGATCGCCCGGGTTTCCATTACATCATTGAGCGGGGTCGAGGTCCCATGGGCATTGACGTACTGCACCTCCTCGGTATTCTTCCCCGCTTCACTGAGTGCCATGGCCATCGCCCTCGAGGCATTGGTACCTTCGGGCACGGGAGCCGATATGTGGAACCCATCATCGGTCATCCCCAGCCCCAGCACTTCGCAATATATATCGGCTCCCCGGGCAGTGGCATGTTCCAGATCCTCAAGCACCAGGGCTCCCGCCCCTTCCCCTATCAGGAAGCCATCCCGATCCAGGGAGAAGGGCCGCGAGGCCCCCTCCGGATCATCGTTTCTTGTCGACAAGGCCCGCAGAGAGCAGAAACCGCCAAGCCCGAGGGGCGTGATAGCCGCCTCGGAGCCACCGGTAATCATGACATCTGCCTCACCATACTTGATGCTCCTGAAGGCAAGCCCAATGGCATGCTGAGCCGAAGCGCAGGCTGAGGCCACAGCGTAATTAACTCCCTGGATCCCGAAGCGAATAGCAATCTGCCCGCAGGCGGCATTGACCATGAGCTTGGGAATGAAATAGGGGCTGATGCGCCGGGGGCCACGATCCTGGTAGACCAGGTGGGTCGCCTCGATCTCAATCAGACCACCGATCCCGGACGCCCAGATACAGCCGATCCGGGTGACATCCTCCTGCTCCAGGTCGAGACCACTGTCAGCTACGCTCTCATCCGCGGAGGCAAGGGCGAAGTGAGTGAAGCGGTCAAGAGTGCGGGCATGTTTTACGCCAAGGTACTCCGCCGCATCGAAATCCTTGACCTCGGCGCCGATGTGCACGGAAAAATCCTTCGTGTCGAAGGCCTCGATGACATTCGCACCGCTCTGGCAATCCAACAGGCCTTGCCAGTACTTCTCGATCCCGGTTCCTATCGGGGTCAGGGCTCCCAGCCCGGTAACAACAACACGACGGCTCATGGCTCTTTAATCATCCCTGCTTGAATATCGGTAAGGTTCCCGCAAAAGGAAACGCAAGGGCTCCCCCAGCGGGAGCCCCCTGTACCTTCTACAGGGAACCGTAAACCCTGGCGATTCATGCCTGCCAGCTGAATGAAATCAGCCGTTACTCTCATCACCTCCGCCATCCTCCGCAGGCGCGGGAGGAACTTCTGCATCGCCGGCATCGTCACCGCCGGCATCGTCGTCGGCTTCGGCTTTCCCTGTTTCACTACCGGCATCGTCTCCGCTGGCATCGTCGCCGCCGGCATCGTCGCCGCCGGCATCGTCGTCGGCTTCGGCTTTCCCTGTTTCACTACCGGCATCGTCTCCGCCGGCATCATCGCCGCCGGCATCATCGCCGCCGGCGCCACCCGTGACGCCTTCGATGTAGGCCACCGCTTCGCCGACCGTGCGAATACTTTCTGAATCTTCATCCGGGATCTGGATGTCGAAGGCTTCCTCGAACTCCATCACCAGCTCTACGATGTCAAGGGAGTCAGCTCCCAGGTCGTTGATGAAACTGCTCTCAGGCTTGATGGTATCAGCTCCAACCGAGAGCCGCTCGGCAACAATCTCTACTACCTTTGCATTGGTATCGGACACTTTTTCTTTCTCCAATAAAACCAGGCGGGTAGGCGCCATTACCTCGGACACAGTCCTCAGCAACCAGTGGCAAGCCCGCCGTCCACACGAATAACTTCTCCAGTAATATAACTCGCACCGGGGCTGCACAGGAAGGCTACCACGGACGAAATTTCTTCGGGTTTTCCGACCCTGGACAGGGGAATGCTCTCTGCCATGGCTTCCCGGGCTTCATCTGACATGGCCGCAGTCATATCCGTTTCGATGAATCCCGGTGCCACGGCATTCACCAGGATGCCTCGTGAGGCCATTTCACGCGCCAGGGAATAACTCAGGCTGATAATACCGCCCTTACTCGCGGCATAGTTAACCTGCCCTGCATTGCCGAACAACCCGACAACGCTGGTGATGTTGATGATCCGCCCGGCGCGCTGCCGCAGCATCTGACGCGCGGCCAGGCGGCAGGTATTGAACACGCCTGTCAGGTTGGTGGCGATGACTGCATCCCATTCTTCCTGCTTCATTCGCAGCACCAGGTTGTCCCTGGTGATACCCGCGTTGTTTATCAGGAAGTCCAGGCGGTCGAACTCTTCAACGGTCTTCTAAATCAGGGCCGAGACACTGTCCCGGTCGGAAACATCACAGCCCAGGGGCAGAACCCGGCAGTCGGGGCATTGCTCGCGCACCGCAGCTGCCGCCGCCTCGACACCCTCAACCCCCCTCGCGCTCAACACCAGGTCGGCTCCTTCAGATGCGAGCTTCATCGCAATCGAGCGCCCGATGCCGCGCGATGCTCCCGTCACCACGGCTACCTGGCCTTTAAGAGGCAATGCGGATTCACTCATCGTTATTTTCCAATGAAACACTCAAGCACTTGAAACCAGACCCATCCTATACAGGAACAACGCCCATATTGTCCAGAGACACGATATCGCTAATAGACTCGACCTTGGCCTCACGGTCAATCTTGCGCACATGGCCGCGGAGAACCTTTCCAGGACCCAGCTCCAATGCTGTTGAGCAACCCGCAGCCAATACGCCGCGTACGCATTGTTCCCACCGGACCGGGTTCTCAATCTGCCGCAGCAATCCCTCGCGAATCTCCTCAGGATCTTCAACCCGTGCTCCCGGATAATTACCGAAAAAAGGCATGCGGGGCACAGAAATTGACAGGTCCGCGAGCCAGGGTTGAAGTTTCCTGGTCGCCGACTCCATCAGAACCGAGTGGTAAGCTCCAGCCACTCGCAAGGCAACCACCTTTCGCGCCCCGGCCTCATCCAGCCTCCTCGAACACTCCGCAACGCCCTCGATGGAGCCTGAGATGACCGTCTCAGCCGGGGAATTATAATTTGCCACACCAACCTCAAAGCCAGCTTCCCGGGCCCCGCCAACAACCGCCTCGATCTCGGCGGCAACCATACCGACCACCGCCGCCATGGTGCCCTCGCCCTGGTCACAGGCCTCCTGCATGAATTCGCCGCGCTTGCCGACAACCTGCAACGCATCCTCAAACTCCAGCGCACCTGCAAATACAAGGGCCGAATATTCTCCGAGACTCAAACCGGAAGCGGCGGCGGCGGCGAGCCCCTGCCCGAAACGGCCTTCAAGCCCACGGCGTTCGGCCATGGCCTCCAGGACTGCCATGGAGTGAAGGAAAATAGCCGGTTGGCTGATCCGGGTGGCATTCAATTCCTCGGCTGGACCATCTGTGCAGACTGCGAGAATATCGAAACCAAGAACCTCTCCCCCGCGGCGGAAAACTTCGTGCGCGCGCGGAGACTCTGCACACAAATCCACTGCCATCCCCACAGCCTGGGCTCCCTGCCCGGGAAAGAGGCAGGCAAAACCGGGATTGTCCTGCTCCGTGTTCATTTCCTCTTCTCCATCCTCTGAATGACTCCCATCGCGCAACCTCGTCGATGGGAAAACCCCTGCTACCAGCGAACCAGGTTGTACCCCCAGGTCAGGCCCGCTCCGAAGGCCACCAGCAGAACCAGGTTGCCCTTCTCGATGCGCCCTTCCTCCGCTGCCTCGTGCAGAGCCATGGGTACAGAAGCCGCCGAGGTGTTGCCGTAGCGCTGAAGATTGAGGTAGATCTTGTCTTCAGGAAGATCGATCTTGCGCAGAACGGTGTCGATGATGCGGGAGTTGACCTGGTGCGGCACAACGAGATCAAGGTCAGAGATCGAGATCCCGTTGCGCTCGATAGCTGTCTCGATAAGCACCTGCATGCTCCTGGTGGCAAACTTGAAAACATCGCTGCCCTGCATGGTAAGAAAGTGCTTCTTCCCCTCTACCGTACCCGCAGAAGCAGGCTGTCTCGATCCACCACCCGGCATGATAATCAGGTCCGTCCCGCTGCCATCCGAGCGCAGGTAATGGTCCACCAACCTTGATTCGCTTCCCTCCTCGGCCCTCGAGAGAACCGCCGCACCGGCCCCATCGCCGAAAAGGATACAGGTATTGCGGTCGGAATAATCAATAAAGCGGGATAGTGTCTCAGCGCCGATCACCAGCACGTTGCTGTGTACCCCGGCCCGTACCAGGCTGGACCCGACCGTGATTCCGTATACGAATCCCGTGCAGGCGGCACTGAGGTCAAAGGCACAGGCATTCTCTGCCCCAAGCAGATGCTGCACATAGCAGGCACCTGCAGGGCAATAGGTGTCAGGCGTCAGGGTCGCGAGGATGATGGCATCAAGATCCAGCGGGTCGAGGCCTGCCTGTTGGAGCGCGCCTCGGGCGGCCTGCAGGGCAAGATCACTGGTCGACTCATCCTCCGCAGCGATATGACGCTCCCGAATTCCTGTACGCTGGACGATCCATTCATCACTGGTATCAACCATGCCTTCGAGTTCCTTGTTGGACAGGATTCTCTCAGGTACGTACCGGCCTGTGCCCGCTATACGACATTCATACATTTTTCCACCTCGAATCGGCTCCTCTTCAGTCCTCTGCAGTTCTTTCTGCCGCCATGGACTCCTGCGCGCGTAGATTCTGCACGATCAGCCCATTGATGTCGACCTCTGCCATTTTATTCGCCATCTGGATGGCATTGGAGATCGCCCTTGCACCACTGCGGCCATGCGAAACAATTACAGTCCCGTTCACTCCCAGCAGCGGAGCTCCACCTGATTCAGCATAATCAATCCTCGATCCAAGCTCGGAAAGACCAGCCTGCACCGTCCGGGAAATCGCCTCTTTCATCCCACCCTGCCCCGAATCAGTCATGTCTGCAATGCTGGAAGCAACCTCGCTGGCGCCCTCTTCAAAAAGCATGAAAAGACGCTCCGCAAGGCCCTCCGCCAACTTGAGAACTATGTTGCCGGTGAAACCATCGCAGACAACGACATCACATTTACCCCTGAACAGTTCTACCGCCTCAATATTGCCCTGGAAATGTATTCCGCTCTCTCTGAACCGCTCATGAGTCTCTTTCGCCAGGCGGTTCCCCTTGGCTCCCTCCTCACCAATATTGAGCAGCCCGACAGTGGGATCTTCCACCGAGTGGATCAGGGAAGCGTAGAGACCTGCCATAACCGCGTATTGCAGCAGGTGTTCAGACCTGGCCTCCACGTTGGCGCCAACGTCCATGAGAATCAGCGGCCTCACCCCCACCTTTAATACCACCGCAATTCCCGCCTTGGTGACCTCAGGCAGGGTACGCAAAAAGAGTGAAGAGGCTGCCACAGAGGCTCCTGTATTCCCTGCACTTACAAACGCAGAGGATTTCCCATCGCGAACCCGCTTCAGGCCGACGACAATCGATGAGTCCTTCTTCGCCTTGACGGCCTCGACGGGGCTCTCTCCCATGCCGATTTCTTCAGTCGCCGGAATCAGCGAGATGCTCTCGCCCTGCCAGCCGACAGCCTCGAGCTCCTTGCCGATGGCGTCCTCGCTGCCAACGAGATCTACCCGGAGTCCTTCCACCTCTTCAACCGCCCGTATAGCCCCACGAACGACCGCGGCGGGAGCACAGTCCCCGCCCATGGCGTCAACAGCAACCGGTTTACTCACCCGATGAAGTCCTCAGCCGCAATAACGGATTTTCCGCGGTAATACCCGCAGACGGGACAAATCCGATGTCTGGGCTTCATGGAAGTGCAATTGCTGCACTTCACGAGGGTCGGCACTGAGAGCCTGTGATGGGAACGCCTCATTCCTTTTTTTGACTTGGAAGTGCGTCTCTTTGGGACTGCCATTTGATCACCCGGAGTAAATACTTTTAACTGTCTGAAAATGAAGAGCTTAGGGCCAAATACCCTACCGTCCCTCAATAGAATCGAGCCATTTTAGGTTCGAGTCCTGCTCATGTCAAGCTATGGACATGGACCGAAAAGGAAAAGCCTCTAAGACCCCGGACCCTGCTCTACACGGCTCTCCATACCCTTTAGAGCCTCCCTGGCCCCCTCGGGGTTCGTGCCACCTGCCTGTACCATTTCCGGCCTGCCGCCTCCCCGGGCGGCAATCTGCTCCGCACCAGCCTGGAAAATATCACCCGCCTTCCAACCCTCGGCAGTCAAGGAGGGAGTTACTCCCACCAGCACCTGCACCTTGTCCTTGCCAGGGGCGATGAGAACAGCAATCACCTTTTCGGATTCTTTTTTAACCCGGTCAAAACAATCCCGCAGGCTCTTTCCATCGAGCCCCTCGAAGATTCCTGAAACGAACAGGATCTCACCGATCTTCTTCTTCTCAAAATCACCCTCTGCAGCAGGCGCTGCTGCGGGCGCCCTGGTCTTCAGCTCCTTGTTTTCTTCAAGCAGGCGCGAAATCCGCTCCTCCACCCGCTCGGCCTGTACCTTCAACAGCTTTGAAAGATCATCGATCAGCTGCACCCTGCCATCGAGCCAGCTCTCGGCCCCGCGGGCGGTCAGCGCCTCCACTCGACGCACCCCAGAGGAAACCGATCCCTCACTCGTCAGGGCGAACGAACCGATATCACCGGTGCGCGAAACATGTGTCCCCCCGCAGAGCTCAACGGAAAAATCTCCCATTCGGACAACGCGAACCCTGTCGCCGTATTTCTCTCCGAAGAAAGCCATCGCTCCCTGCTCGATGGCCTCATCCTTATCCATCTCGTTGATCTCAACCGGAAGGTTCGCCCGCACCTGCTGGTTGACAAGCTCCTGGGCCTGCTGGAGCTCTTCGGGCTCAATACCGCTGAAGTGGGTGACATCGAAGCGCAGGCGCGAGGGATCGACCAGCGACCCCTTCTGGTGGACATGGTCGCCGAGGATCTCTCGCAAGGCCGCGTGAAGAAGGTGGGTCGCGGAATGGTTGCATTCCGTCGCCCTGCGCGTTGCCTCATCGACCTCCGCTTTTACGGCGGCCCCGGCAGATAGTTCCCCCGCCTCCCCATCGATCAACCTGCAGACGTGGATCATGCGGCCGCCATCACGCTGCGTGTTTTCCACCGCCAGGCGAAAATTATCACCGGAGATGACTCCCTGGTCCCCCACCTGGCCACCACTCTCACCATAGAAGGGTGAGCGCGAAACGACGACCTGGAAGCTCCCATCTGTCTCCTCTGCCGCCTGCAGTTCGCCCTCACAGTCCAGGCTGTCGTAACCGACAAACTCCGTTTCGGGGACGGAATCGAAGCTGGTGGTCACGGAGAAGGTGGAAGCCAGGCGGCTGCGCGTACGCTGCTCGCCCATACATTCCTCGAAACGCTCCATGTCCACACCAAAGCCAGCCTCCTCGGCCATTCTCTGCGTCAGGTCGGCCGGGAAACCATAGCTGTCCCAGAGCAGGTACATTTTTTCTCCGCTGACGACCTTCTCGCCGGCCTCAGACATCCTGACGATCTCGTTCTCGAAGATCTCGATGCCCCGGTCGAGGGTCTTACCGAAGCGATCCTCCTCGCTCCTGACCACCTCGGTGATGAACTCCCGGTTCTCAACCAGTTCCGGATAGGCCTCACCCATGCTGTCCACCACGACCCCCACCAGCCGGTTGAGAATCGAGCCTTCCGCCTGCAGCTTGCGCCCATAGCGTGCCGCTCGCCTGAGAATCCTTCTGAGAACGTAGCCACGACCCTCATTTGATATCTCGGCACCATCGGCCAGGCAGAATGCGAGGGACCGGATATGGTCGGCAAGCACCCGGTGGGGAACCCCCTTCTCCCCCGGGTCGTACCCGACCCCGGTCAGCTTCTCTACCTCCGAGATCAGCCCGCGCAGGACATCCGTCTCATAGACCGTATCCACTCCCTGCATGAGCATCGCCATGCGCTCGAGCCCCATCCCGGTGTCGATGCTCGGCCGCGGAAGAGGCGTCTTCTCTCCATCGGCCGACTGGCTGAACTGCATGAAGACAAGATTCCAGATCTCGAAGAAGCGCTCTCCGTTCTCTACATCCGCCTCCCCGAAAGCATCCCCGCGATCAAGGAGAATCTCCGAGCAGGGACCGCAGGGGCCGACATCCCCCATGCTCCAGTAGTTATCCTTCTCGCCAAGCCTCACGATCCGGTCGTCCGGAAGGCTGGAGATCTCCTTCCAGAGCTCCCAGGCCTCGTCGTCCTCGCGGAAAACCGTGGCCCAGAGTGTCGAAGGATCCAGTCCATAACCCTCGGTGATCAACTCCCAGGCGAAGGTGATGGCCTCCTTCTTGAAATAATCCCCGAAGGAGAAGTTTCCCAGCATCTCAAAGAGGGTCAGGTGCCGGCTGGTATAGCCCACGTTGTCGAGATCGTTGTGCTTACCACCGGCCCGTACGCACTTCTGCACGGTGGCGGCACGCGGATGAGAGCTCTCCTGCCGCCCGGTGAAGATATCCTTGAACTGGACCATGCCCGCATTGGTAAAGAGCAGCGTCTTGTCACCATGAGGAATCGATGAACTCGACGGCAGGACGGCATGGTCGCGGTCGCTGAAATAGTTCAGAAACTTGTCTCGTACTTCAGAAGTCTTCATTCAAACAAATTCCCCGGTAGCTCCGGAACTCCAATCATTCGTGAAGGCAAAAATTCACGTCATTGATCATCTACAGATTTGCAGTGACTCGCAATAGTTCAAAAAGCGATCGTTGATCTCATCTGCATTAATTTCGGCCAGCCGGGCGGTGCCAAAACCCTCACAGGTAAAGGACGCCACCACCGAACCGTACGCTATGGCGGTCTTGAGCCCCTCCTCCTCGACGGCTTCCGCCCGCGAAAGCGAGCCCATGAGGGCGCCGGCAAAGCTGTCCCCCGCACCGGTCGGATCGACGACCTCCCCGGTCGGGTAGGCCGGCAGGGCGACAACCCCGGCGGCTGTAAAGAGGACGGCTCCGTGCTCTCCTTTTTTCACGATGACGGTACCCGGGCCCATATCCAGGATCGCCCGGCCCGCATCGATCAGGTTGCTGCAGCCGGTGAGCTGAAGTGCCTCGGCATCGTTGAGAGAAATCCCGTTGATGCGCCCGAGCAACTCGACGAGCTCATCGCGAGCGATCTCGATCCAGAGGTCCATCGTGTCGGCCATTACGCAGACGGGCGACTCGACCTGCTCGAGCACGCTGAGCTGCGTGGAGGGCGAAGCATTGGCGAGAAACACGAAGCTCGAGTCGGTATAGCCGCCGGGCAGAACCGGCTCAAAATGCTCGAAGACATTGAGCTCGACCGAGAGAGTCTCACGGGAATTCATGTCCTCTGAATACTCTCCACTCCAGCGGAAGGTTCGGCCCCCTTCAACGACCTGGAGGCCGGCAAGATCGATATCTCTCTTCCCTAAGAGATCAATATCGCTTTCCGGGAAGTCATCGCCGACGACCCCGACCAGCCGCACCTTCGTAAAGTTGCAGGCTGCGAGCGAAAAATAAACCGCCGCCCCGCCCAGCGCATCCTGGACCTCCCCGTGGGGAGTGCGAATCGTATCGCGGGCAACGGAACCGACAACGAGCAGAGACATGGAGAAACCTCGGCGATGAAAAGGGGCTATAATACCCCACCGGGGCGCGGATGAAAGAGGCTCAAGACCACTGAGCTCCTGGTAGCTGGATTCCCACGATGCCAAAAGTCGAATGAATAAGCTTGTCATCAGCCCCGCTTCCATCTGAAATCGGGCTGATATGACGGTCAGGATAACAGTCGACCCAAAAGAGCCGGATCCCCGGCGCATCGCGGAGGCCGCGGAGCTCCTCGAAAACGGAGGCCTGCTCGCCTTCCCCACCGAAACGGTTTACGGTCTCGGGGCACTGGAAAGAGACGCAGCAGCCTGCGAAAAGTTGAGGCTCCTGAAGGAGAGACCGGCAGAAAAACCCTTTACCCTTCTGCTGCACGATGCGGGAGAGGTCTGCCGCCGGGCAGCCGGAGTGTCGATAGCAGCCCAGCGCCTCATGAAACGTTTCTGGCCCGGCCCCCTCTCCATGGTGCTGCCCACGGGAACACCGGGAAAAGAAGAAACTACGGGTTTCAGGATCCCGGCATCCGGCGTAACCCTCTCTCTCCTCAGGCAGCTGACCTCGCCCCTCATCGCCCCCAGCGCCAACCCGGCGGGCTGCCCACCGGCGCTCAACGCTGATGAGGTGATGGCGTTTTTCGACGGTAAGATCGATGCGATCCTCGACTCCGGGCCGGTTCAACTGCAGGAGCCATCGACTGTTGTCCGGGTCGGCAATGAAGGTCTCGAGCTGCTCCGTGAAGGCGCCCTCCCCCTCCAGGAGCTTGAGAAAGCAGCCCGGGGGGCGACCATTCTCTTCGTCTGCACGGGCAACACCTGCCGAAGCCCGATGGCCGAGGGCCTGTTCAAAAAGCTTCTCAGCGAAAAAAAAAGTGTCGAGATCGATGAGCTCCCGGGGCTCGGCTACCGGGTCATCTCAGCCGGCACCTCCACATTCGGGGGCAGCTGCGCGAGCGAGGAAGCTGTAGAGGTATTGCGGGAACGGGGCTGCGACATCGAATCCCATATCTCGCGCCCGCTGAGCGAAGAGCTCATCAGCGAGGCTGACAGGATCTATGCGCTGACCACCTCGCACCAGCGGGGGATCCTTGCCCTCGGAGCGACTGTCGATCTGCCGGGGCCCCCGCTCGAACACATCCTCTGCCCGGTTGCCGGGGAAGATATCAGCGATCCGATCGGCCTGGATGTCAACGGCTACAGGCTGTGTGCCGACGAGATCGGGCAGGGACTGGAAAAGATCATGGAGACCTTCTGAAAACCTGCCGCGGAAGGCCAAGCGGGGCCTCAGCTCTCCTCGCCCGGACTCGCCGGTGCCGTCACAGGAGTGGTGCCATTACCAGCGCCTTCATCATCAGGATCACAGACATTGCCAATCCCATCCCTGTCGTCATCGACCTGGTCCGGATTGTGCAGCCCCGGGCAATTGTCTTCGGCGCCGTACACGAAATCCTTGTCCGCATCCTCGACACTTTCATGAAGCGCATCCCGCCACTGCCTGAATTCCTCGATCTCGCCCTCGCGCTTGAGCTGGCTGACAAGCCTTGAGCGGGCCTTTTCGAAATCTGCCGAGTCTGGATCCTCCAGCTCGGTATAGCGCAGGATATAGCAGGCGCTCTGTGCTTCATCTTCGACGACCTTGAGCCCGCCTTCCTTCTTCACGGTGAAACCGGTACTCACAAGGGCGGTGCTTGAAGGATGCGGCTCTCCCTTCTCAGCCTCCGGGTCGGTTTCAGTCTTGCCCTCTTCTTTTTCCACCGGAAGTGTGATCGAGTCCCGGCTGCCAATAAAGTCGGCGCCGGAGTTCTCCAGCTTACCGAAGCCACCCTTGAAGGACTGTTTGTCATCGTAGGCGATCTCTGTCGCGCTGCCGCCTAGCGCCGTGAAGGCTTCCGCTGATTCCCCGGCCGCCTTGACCTTTTCATCACAGGTCTTCCTGAGCAGCTTCACCAGCTCTTTGCTGTGAAGATCAGAGGTTACCTTTTCAGCCGCCTCTTCATACTCAAGCTGGCCCGGTGCCTTGATATCCACCGCCGAAAAATAGATGAAGCTCACCGGGATGAACTCCTCGTAGCTGAAATTCGGGTTTTTCAAGCGGGTCTTTTCAAGGTCGGTCAGCACGTAGCCGTTCGCCTTGCCGCCTTCTTCGTTGGCGACCCTGTACCAGGATTCGATGGCCCGCCTCGAAGGAGCCTTCTCATCGTAGATACCCTCGAGGGCTTTACCGAACACATCCTCCGCATCGGCCTCGGTGGCGTAAGGTGTCTCGCCGATCTTGATAAACTCGTATTCCTTGGCCAGGTCTTCAAAGGTGGCCGCGGCCGGAGCGGGCTTGTCATCCTTGCTGGAAGGCAGCTTGATCGGGAAGAGTCGCGCTCTCAACTTGTCTGCGAACTCCGACACCTTCCGGGAAGCGGTTTCCCGGATATAACGCTCCCTGACCTTATCCTTGACCTCTTCGTAGGGGAGATAGAGCTGCTTCTGCCTCGCCTGCATGGCCTCGCTTGAAAGCAGCTGGAAGAGCCCGGCATCCTGGCGGATCCCCGGGCGGGTATAGAGGCCCTTTTTCTTCTCATAGGCAGCAGCGAGATCCTCTTCTTTGACCCCCGCCTCTACTTCTTTCTCGAAGGAATCCATGGTTACTTCCAGGAACTTGAAGCGCAGGCGCGTAGCAGAATTGTAATCGCTCTTGAAATTTTCGTAGTGCTCCTCGAGCTTTTTCGGGGTCAGGGACTCTTTCACCTTATTGGAGAGTTCCTCCGAGGCCGTGAGCTTGACCCATTCGAATTTCCGCTTGTGATTCTGCCTCTTGAACTCATCAAAGGCATCGGGGCCCGTCACCTGGACCCTCGTATTGATATGCCCGTCAAGACGGGCAATCAGGAGCAGGCCACGCAGGGTCTTCTCGAATGCCTTCCGGGAAACAGACCGTCGTGAATCACCTTCAGCAAGCTGAATCCAGGTTCCGATGATCGCCTTGCCGCTACGGTTCGCGCCGGCCCTGGCCTTCTTGAATTGCCTGATGGCCTGTTTGAATTCAAAGTCGAGGTAATGTTTTCTTCCAGCCTTGAAGGCGACATCACAGGCGGCGAAATTCTTGGTGAACCCCGGAATGGCATCGGGGCGGGGAATCGCCGGATGATCCCCACGCGCCGCCAGCCAGTCCTCGTAGCGCGCCTCATCAAAGACATCCTTGCTCTTGAGACCATCCTTGAGCCTGGTTAATTCACGCTGCAAGAGTTGCTGAAAAATTCTCTGCTCCCCCTGGGAGCTGGTTTCATTCGGGATCTTAATTCGCTTGCTGAGCAGATGCTCACGGCTGCTGACAAGCTGGAGGGCAAAAGCTCTCTGCCAGGCCTCCTTGCGAACGACCTCAAATTCGGCATTCGACACACTCAGCCCTTCTTTTTCAGCCTCCCTGCTGTAGAGAAGGAACTCGTGGTAGTTGAGGCGCGTTGAGTTCCCCGGAGTGCCTGAATCCGGATAGATCGTCCGGTACTTGGGCCCGATGGTGAGCTCACGCCCCCCATAGGAGATGGTGTTCAGAAAGAGAAACTCGACACGGTTGAGGGTCCTGGACAGGACGCGCCTGCCGGTGGTGTACTCCTCTTCTGTGATTTCTTCACCGAAACCTACAGAAACGGTAGGACTGCCCATCTTGGAGATCATCTGGGAGACCGGTACTCCAAAGGCAAAGGTGAAGGCAATAAACGACAGGAGCAGAACCCAGAAGACCCTCTCATTGGCCCTGACAAAGGCCATGAAACGCTCCCCTGCGTGCATCTCCTCTTTCTTTTTTATTTGTGACATCTCAACCTCAGAGAATCTTATTTATACAGCTCGTTATCCTGTCAGCTCCCGGCGCTCGGAAGCGGCCCCGAACGACCAGGTCGTATCGGCGGCCCCATATAAAAGATAACAGCTTTAATGAGTAAAACCGAATCCCCTGTGCTTCTCCAGCATCAAGAAGCAGATCAGTGGTCCGGTAAAGTTGTCTATCCTACCGCAAGAAAACCTTCCCTCTAAGGAGAACCTCACAGCTATTCTCCCTTGATCTCCTGTGTTTTGAGCAATCGTGCAATCCGCGCCTGGATCTCCCTGTCATGAGGAAAACGTTCCGCCACGGTATTCCAGAGCTGTCGTGCTCTCGCCGGCTCTCCCAGCGCCCTGCGGCAGCGTCCGAGCTGCTCAAAGATTTCCGGCTCCCAGGGAACCTCGTATCCTTCCTTCAGCAGCCCCTCGAGGGCTACGGTCGCCCGGCGATAGAATCCATCTTCAACCAGTGTTCGCGAGTGAAGAAAAACAGCCGTATCGCCCAGGGCCTTGTTTCCCGGGAGCTTCCTGATCGAATTGAAGATCTCCCTGGCCGGGGCGTTCTTTCCCGATCTGCACAGGGCCAGGGCCTCTGCAAAGAGGGGCCTGCAATTCTTCGAGGCCAGGCGGGAGATGGTCTCTGAGGCGTGAGCCAGGATAGCCTCCTGCAGGCGGGCGGGCTGCAGACCTGTAAGGCGGCCCAGCTCGTCAGTAAATGATCCGCCTGCTGAGAGCTTCGAAAGAAGCTCGCGGAGTCCTGTTTTCCCCAACCGGTCCTCGAGCCAGCGAACCGCGAGATATCCCTCCGCCGGGGAAGGACTGCAGCCGGCCGGCGGCGAGGCGAGTTTGCCACAGTGGATCCCGGTAAGAAAACTATCGGGATGACCTCCTCCAAGGAGTGTAGCGGAAATTCGACCCTGCACCCTGGCACCCCCCTCCCGGGAGACGAGCAGGGCCGTACCCTCCCTGAACCAGCGGGGAAGGGACCGGTAGGCTTCACCCGAGCCAAGGTGGGAGGCCATCAATGCGTGAACCGCCTCGTGAACCACCACCCGCCCTGCCTTGGCGGGATACTCGAGGTACCTCCAGGCCGGGATCGAAACGACAACCTCCTTCTCGCCCACCTCTGTCCAACCCGCCTCAGCTATCACCGGGGAGAGCGAAGGTGACGAACCCGCCAGCCTGAGTACCCAGCGTATGGGAAGCTTCCCGGGGCTCAGTCCAAGGCGTTCCCCGGCAATTCCCAGGGCGTGCACTCGCTGCTCCTGGAGCCGGCCAAGAAGGTTCACCACCCTGGGGTTCTTTCCGCTGCCCTTTGCGCTGAGCTGCCAGCCGGGATCCGCCCGCAGGCAGAAACAGCACAGCACGAGGACGGGAACCAGCGCCGCGCAGATAACTGGTCTTCCTGCCGGCCTGCTGAACATCGGTGCTCCCTCACCCTGCGAGTTCAAAGGAGATCTGGCGGGAGGCTGAATTGAGATCCGTCAGCTTGACCCTGACTCTCTGCCCCGGCCTGAAATACGGAGCGTCCGAGCGCTTTCGTTTTTCGCGGCGCCCCCGGTGGCGGCCTCCGCGATGCCCCTTGCTTTTTCCCGCAGGCTCGAGCGTCTGGGTGGCGGGATCGAATTCGTAATAGGCTCCGAGAGTCGCCACGGGCACCAGGCCCTCGATCGGGATCTCATCGAGGCGCACGAAAAACCCGAAGGGAAAGAGCGAGATAATACTGCCGCTCATCTCCTCTCCCAGCCGCGGCGACAGGAAACGGATCAATGCGGCCTGCTGCATGGCCCGCTCTGCATCTTCGGCCCGGCGTTCGGTCAGGCAGGTATGAGGAGCCACCGCCTCCACCTTCGCGGCCCAGTGCACCCTGCGTTTCGCTGTCATGCCGCTGCCGCCGGAGAGCTTCTTGAGATGCTCCTCGAGGATCTGGTGAACCACCAGGTCGGGATAACGCCGGATGGGCGAGGTGAAATGGCAATAGGTGGTGGTCGAGAGGGCAAAATGGAGACCCGGCTGCGCGGTGTACTCTGCGTGCCCCATGGTTCGAAGGAGCCCCACCTGGACGGTAACGGCCAGGGGGCCGCCGGCCACCTTGTCGACCAGCTTCTGCAGGTCACTGACCTCGGGACGGGGGCGGAGATCCAGTCCCAGGGCCTGCAGCATTTCCCTGAAATCGGCCAGCTTCTCTTCGCTCGGCGCCGGATGGACCCGGGCCAGGGTTGAAAGGCCCTGGTCCTGCAGATAGCGGGCTACCGTCTCGTTCGCCGCCAGCATAAACTCTTCGATGAGAGAATGAGCCGGGTCTCCCTGCTCCCGGTCAACGCTCTCGACCTGCCCGTTCTCCCCGACCCGGATCTTGAGCTGGGGAAGGTCAAGAAAGAGGGCGCCGCGCCGTGTGCGGGCATCCTTGAGACAATCGCGCAGGAATGCCATGCGTTCGAGGATGGGCTCGTAATCGGCCCTGTCCGGGGGCAGGTCCCCGGCAGGAACATCCCGGCCTTCAAGCGAGTCAAGAATGGCGAGGGCCTCTCCATAGGTAAATCTCCGCTTGCTGCGAATCACACTGCGGCAGATCTCGGTCTCGAGGAGTTTTCCTTCTGAAGAAAAGACCATGAAAACCGACTTGGCCAGGCGGTCCTCCTCCGGCCTCAGGCTGCAGAGATCGTTGGCCAGGCGCTCGGGCAGCATCGGAATGACCCGGCCCGGCAGGTAGATCGAGGTTCCACGAGACTCTGCACTCTGGTCGATCAGGGAGCCGGGTTGAACATAGGCAGACACATCGGCGATATGCACACCCAGCCGCGACCTGCCCCCATCGAGCATCTCCAGTGAAACCGCATCATCGAAATCTCTCGCATCCCTGGGGTCGATCGTGATGGTAGGCAGGTCGCGCAGGTCTGTGCGATCCGGCCAGGCGGCCCCATCCTCCACCGCCGGCAAAGCAGCGGCCTCATCGACAACCCCATCGGGATGCCCGATCGGCAGGTCAAACTCCGCCTGCACGACGGCGAAATCGGCCTCCAGGCTGTCTTCATTGGTGAGGATGAGGATGATCTCGCCATGGGGGAACCTGCCGCGGGATCCTTTCGACAGGCGCACCAGGACCCTCTGCCCATCTTTTATATTCTCTTTGCCTTCTTTCGGGATAAAGACATCCGAAGGCATACGAGGATCGTCGCAGGCCACCAGCCCTCCATCCTTTCCCTGCCAGTAGGTGCCGCGAACCGGCTTTTTCCCGCGCTCGATCACCTCGATGACCCGGCCCTCCCCCAGGCGGTCTCCCCGTGCCCGGGAGGTCATCCGCACCAGTACCAGGTCGCCCGGAAAAGCATCGGCAATCTTCGAGGAATGAACAAAGAGCTCATCCTCCTGCCGGTCAACCGGCCGGAAAAAACCGGAACCGCGGCGGTCGAACTGGAGCCGCCCGACCCTCAGGGGCGTCCTCTCGGGAAGCTCCCACTTGCCACTTGATTCGGTCGGGACCCTGATGAGGAGGCCCGCGGCCTGCAGCCGGCGCAGCCCCTCGGTGAACGCCTTGAAGTCGGACTTGGCCACCCCCAGGCGCTTCGCCAGGCTGCGCGCAGTGCCCCCACCGGCGGAACGAATGGAATCACAGACCTCATCGTCAGCGCAGACTGGCAGATGCGGCGTCTTCATGGAAGGCTCCGAACGACTCTTTGCTGATTTGCGCCTGTCTGGTTTCAACCGCTACTGGATATTCTTAATGATCGAAACCAGAGGCAAGAAGAGCGAGACGACGATGAAACCGACAACCAGGCCCATTCCCACGATCAGGACAGGCTCCAGCAGACTCGACATACCCTCAACGGCCACGTCGACATCCATCTCGTAGTTGTCAGCGATTTTCATGAGCATCTTGTCGAGCTCACCGGTCTCTTCCCCTACATCGATCATGTTGACCAGGAGTTCATCGAAGATCCCCGAGGCCCGAAGCGGGTCGGCGATCGTGTCACCCTCACGGATGCTGCCGTGAACATCGTCGATGGCATTGGAAAGAATGACGTTGCCCACCGCGTCCCTGACGATCCGCAGCGCCTCCAGTATAGGTACACCTGAGGAAATCAACGTACCGAGGGTACGGCAGAACCTGGCTACAGAAGATTTTTTGATGATGTTGCCGAAGACCGGCATCTTGAGCTTGAAGGCATCGATAGCCTTCTCTCCCTTCTCGGTCCGGGCGATAAATTTCATACTGAAGACAAGCAGGATCGGTATCGCGGGAAGCAGGAACCAGTAATTCTGGATCGCCTGGCTGGTGCTGAGAAGCAACTGCGTAGGCGCAGGCAAAGCCTGGCCGATGTCCGCGAACATCTTCTCAAACGCAGGTACGACGAAGAGCATGATCACCACCAGGATCGCCGCGGCAACAGTAATGACCGCAGCCGGGTAGACCAGGGCTCCCTTGACTTTTTTGCGCAGCTTCTGGGATTTTTCCATGAAACCCGCAAGGCGCCTGAGAATGACATCGAGTACACCACCGGCCTCGCCGGCCTTGACCATGCTGACGTAGAGCTTGTTAAAGCTCTTCGGGTACTTGGAGAGGGCTTCGGAGAAGGTGCTTCCCTGCTCCACCTCCTCGGAGATAGCTTCGAGCTCGTCCTTCAACCTGCCCGGCTTCTGCTGCTCCTCGAGAATCTTGAGACTCCTGACAATCGGCAACCCGGCATCCTGCAGAGTCGAGAGCTGAGTGGTAAACTGTACGATGTCAGCGGTCTTGACCCTACCTTTAAAGAGGACGCTCTTTTTCTTCGGAGCCGCCTGCTCAACACCGGGAACCGCCCTCTTGGCAGTGGCAGGCTCGTCTTTCTGCATCTTAAGCCTGGTGGGCCGCAACCCCTTCTCCTGGATCAGCTTGATGGCCTGGTCCTTGGAGTCGGCTGTTACGTCACCCTTGACTTTCTGGGCGTCGTTATTTATCGCCTCATATGCAAAGACGGGCATTAGCTCTCCTGTTTCCCCAAGATTCTGACTTGAGTGTTCCTGCTTGCTTGTTCTTACGGATTACACCCCGACCGGATTCCCAACACCGGGGGATGGCCGAAAAGCCTGTAGTCAAATGGCCTGTATAGCTTCCCGAGTGGTCAATGATAACCAAAAAACCTAAAAACACCAAAAGTAAGCCACCGCTCCACGCGGACATTCTCTCTGCGGTTGCAGAACCGAACGAAACCCTGACAGACCAGCCAACACTTTAAACCGTTGAAATGGTCTCTTTGACGACCTCCTCGATGGTGGAGATACCATCGTAGATTTGCAGCAACCCGCTGTCACGGAGAGTGCGCATGCCGTCTTCCCGAGCTGCTGAGCGCAGATCGGCTGTTGAACTCGCATTCATGATCAGATCCCTGAGGCGGTCATTGACCAGCATCATCTCAAAGAGAGCAACCCGGCCCTTGTAGCCGGTTCCGTTGCAGGATTTGCAGCCCTTGCCAAAGTAGAACTCACGTCCCTGGGTCTCACTCGCGGTAAGCTCCAACTCGTAGAGCTCCTGCTCGGTGGGATCATAGGGCGTCTTGCATTGCAGGCAGATCCGCCTTGCAAGGCGCTGGGCGATAACACCCTCAAGTGTTGCAGAGATCAGGAAGGGCTCCAGGCCCAGGTCCAGGATTCTTGTCACCGAGGAGGGCGCGTCATTGGTGTGCAGCGTGCTGTAGACAATATGACCCGTCAGGGACGACTCAACTGCGATCTGAGCGGTCTCGAGATCTCGAATCTCACCGACGAGGATCTTGTCAGGGTCCTGGCGCAGAATACTTCGCAGGCAGTCCGCAAAGGTAAGGCCGATCTCTTCATTGACCTGCACCTGGACAATCCCCTCAAGATCGTATTCTACCGGGTCCTCCGTGGTGATAATCTTGGTGTCAACCGTGTTGGCCTCCATGAGGACCGAGTAGAGAGTTGTCGTTTTTCCGGACCCCGTCGGGCCTGTCACGAGGATAATTCCGTTGGGCTTCGCTACCAGGTTCCTGAACTCACTGAGCTCGTCGGGGCGAAAACCCAGCTTCTCGAGGTCGAGAGCCAGGTTGGTCCGGTCAAGAATACGCAGCACGACGCTCTCTCCGAACATCGTCGGCAGGGTCGAAACACGCAGGTCGATCGGATTGCCCCCTACATTGAGCTCAATACGCCCATCCTGGGGTAAACGGGTCTCGGCAATATCAAGGTTCGCCATGACCTTCACACGCGAGATCACCGAGTGAGCCAGGTGCAGCGGTGGAGGCATCATTTCATAGAGGACGCCGTCTACCCTGTAGCGCACCTTGAACTCGTGCTCAAAAGGTTCGAGGTGGATATCCGCCGCGCGGTCGCGAATCGCCTGCAGCAGGATCATGTTGAGCAGCTTGACCACCGGGCCGGTATTGGCATCGGCCTCCATCTTGGCAAGATCCGTTGCCTCCCCGGCTTCCATCGTGGCTGTGCCGATCCCTGCCAGCAGCTCGTCCATCTTCCCCTGGTTGCCCTCGTAATAGCTCTCAATTGCCTTCCTGACCTGCTCCTCGCTGGCCAGCTTGGCCTTGAAGTTAGTGACATCGGGAAGGCTGAAGCGGAGATCGTCCAGCACGCTGAGATTGTCTGGCCTGCTGACGGCAACAACCAGGGTGCTGCCATCGAACTCAAGCGGCATCACCTGGAAGGTCTCGACCGTGGATTGGTCGACCAGGTCGATAACCTCGGGAGGAATCTCGATCTTCTCCAGGTCGACAAACTCCATGCCCTTCTGCTCCGCGAGGGCACGGCTGAGGTCGACCTCGGTAACCAGTCCGTTACTCACCAGGATCTGCCCGATCGCTTCGCCGGTTTCTTTCTGTTTGGCGAGAGCCTGCTGGATATCGTACTCGGTCACCAAGCCCATCTGCTTGAAGATCTGTCCGAGTGGTTGAGCGTTCAATTTCTTTCTCCGGTTATTTCGTTGAAACCCGGCCCCTGCAGGGCTGGCATCTAATTATCGCGATGAGTGATCCTCAGGATCTCAGAGATGGTAGTAACTCCGGAAAGGACCTTCCTTACCCCATCTTCCTGGAGAGTCACCATCCCTTCGCTCCGGGCCTTGGCCCGCAGCTCAAGGGTCGGCTTGCACTTGAATGCCATCTCCCTGATGTCATTCGACAGTTCCATTAACTCGTAAACTCCCTGGCGCCCCTTGTAGCCGGCATTGTTGCAGGCGGGGCAACCGACCGCATCGTAAATCGTGGCATCGGCCACCCTCTGCTGGGTGAGACCGACCGCTCTCAGATCGGCTTCAGAAACCTCCGCCTCCACGCGACACTCCAGGCAGAGCCTTCGGATCAGGCGCTGAGCCATGATCGCCATGACAGCCGAAGCTACCAGGAATGGCTTCACTCCCATATCGACCAGGCGGGTCAGGGCCGAGGGCGCATCGTTTGTATGCAGGGTGCTGAAGACAAGGTGACCTGTCAGGGCCGCCTGGATGGCGATATCAGCCGTCTCATGGTCGCGAATCTCACCCACGAGAATGATATTCGGAGCCTGTCGCATCATGGCCCGGAGAATGCGCTGGAAGGTCAGACCGATCTTATGGCGAACCTCTGACTGGTTGATGCCCGTGAGGTTATATTCGATCGGGTTCTCCGCCGTGATGATTTTTACATCCGGCTGGTTGAGATTCTTCAACGCTGCGTAGAGCGTTGTCGTCTTTCCCGATCCCGTCGG
>JAYGDV010000358.1:0-5166 GCA_046582735.1 Planctomycetota bacterium | reverse complement strand
CTCCACCTTCCCCAGCTCCAGCTTTGCTTCAGAAACCCCGTCTTTTGCGGATTCCGCTTCTTCCCGCAAGGATTCCAGTTCCTTTTCGAGCTGTTCAATCGAGGTTTCTGCCTCTGAACACTCTGAATCAAGCCGTGCAATCTCACTCGAATGATCTGACTCAACCTGGCTTTTGCGCGAGATATCCCTGAGCACTTCATCTCTCTCGCGGATATTCACTTTTATTTCCCGCTGCAGCTTCTCGACTTCCCTGGCCGCCTGTTCAATTTCACCCTCACAAACCATAGCCAGGCGCCGGGCATCATCCGCTGAGCGTCCCTTGTTTCCCCGGACAAGACGCAACTTGCCGAGCTTTCCCCTGAACCCCTCGATCTCCTCCTCCAGGCAAATACAATTCCGATCACGAACCTGGATGGATTCACTGAGCCTGTCCAGCTCGGCTCCATCGGCAAACCCTCCCTGCCCCGTTGCCGGTGCCGAAAGTCCACCCCACGGCTCCAGCAGTTCCCCTGCAGGTGTAACGATCCTGCAGTTGCCCGCCCCGTTCCGGGAAAGGGAAAAAGCCCGGGCGACATCCTCTACCAGCAGCACATCCGCAAGCAACTGGTCGGCAATAGCTTCAAAGCCGGGCTCTACCTCAACAAACTCTCGCAGGGGGCCCAGCACCCCGTCCGCCTGGGGAAACGAAACCGGCGCAGCCGGGGCAATACGATCAAGCGATATAATCCCCGCGCCCTCCCCGTCCTCCCGCCTGACACAGTTGAGCAATTCGAACACGCCCTCCTGCCCTTCGACGATTACCGCATGGTTCATATCACCAAGGGCCACCTCCAGCGCAACGGCATATTCATCCTGGACCCGGAAAACCGACTGGACCTTGCCATGCACCTGTGTTGCCCCGTCAAGCTCACCTGAGCGCCTGGAAAACACAGCGGAACTGTCCTGCAGGGAATTAAGCGCCTCGAAACGCGAGGTGTCGCGGTTGAGTTCCTTGCGCATTCCACGCAGCTTCTCTTCCATCTGCTCTATGCGGACCTCAAAGGTCTCCATCGCCTGCGATATTTTTTCCCGCTCACGCTCCACCTGTCCGAGAGCGCCCTGGCTTTCTTCTGTCTTCTTCTCGAGGTCATCGGCCCCGGCTATGCAACGCTGCAGGGCCTCCTCCTGCCGGTTGATGACCCCATCGTAATAAACCTTTCTCTCCCGAAGGCTCTTGAGGGTAGCCGTGGTTTCTACCAGGAGGTTATAGGTAGCCGCGCGTTCCTGCAGCCCCTCCACCAGTCCCTCCTTCCGGGACTCAAACAGGCGCTGCAGATCCGTCACCTGCCCCCGGCGAAGCCGCAATTCCTCCTTTGCCTCCGAGAGCGCCGCCCGGCAGGCATCGAGATTTGACTGGAGGCCACCGGACTTGCTGCGCTCCTGGTGTACCTGCAGCCGCGATCTTTCCAGGCTGGCTGCAGCCTGCTGCAGTTCCTTTTTCCTGGCTGATTCTTCCTCGATCAATTCCACGTACCTCTTGTCGGCGTGATTGATCTCTCCCCTTGTACGCTCCCTCGCCAGGCGCTCCTCCTCCACCCTGTCGCGGGATTGCTGGAGGTTGCTCCGCAGCTGCTCCCGCTCACCCCGCCTGGCTTCGATCTGTCCCCCAAGGCGGCGGAGCTCCTCCTCCTGGACCTTGATCTTCTCCAGCACTTCATCGAGCCCGGTGGAAAGCTTTGAGCCCTCTACCATCGATCCCTGGTAGGCATCGAGGGCAATGCGAACCCGGAGATCCCTGATACGGTCGGAGTAGGCCCGGTAGCGCCTTGCCTTACTCGCCTGGGCCTTGACGCGACGGACCCTCTTGCCCACTTCATCGATAAGATCCTGCAGCCTGTTGAGGTTGTCCTCCACCCGCAAGAGCGCCCTCAGGCTCTCTGCCTTACGGACCCTGTACTTGGAGATTCCGGCTGCCTCTTCGAAAACCACCCGCCGGTCGGAATTGCTGGCCTGCAGAAGGACATCGATCTTGCCCTGCTCCAGGATGGAATAAGAGGTGGCACCGAACCCTGTATCGAGGAAGAGGGTCTTGATGTCCTTGAGGCGGCAGGGCTGCTTGTTGATGAGGTATTCACTTTCACCGCTTCTGAACAGTCGCCTGGTGACCGCAACCTCTGTGAAATCGATATCGAAATACCTGTCGGTATTGTCAAACACGACCGTGACCTCAGCATATCCAAGCGGCTTGCGGTTCTGGGTACCACCGAAGATTACATCCTGCATCTCCGTGCCCCGGAGCCCCTTGGGAGACTGGCTGCCAAGGATCCACTTGAAGGCATCGACTACATTTGATTTCCCGCAACCATTCGGCCCGACGATCCCCGTAACGCCCGGCTTGAAATCCAGAGTCGTACGGTCAGCGAACGATTTAAAACCTACCAGCTCAAGCTTCTTCAGATGCACCTTGAAACGCCTCTCTTCACTTCCAGGCCGGGAAAGTCTCCCACCCAGACGGGCAACTCCCGGTTCAGTCTTTCACTTCTTCAATTCTCGCCCTGGCCGCTGTTCACTCCTCTTTAATTACCGCCGCAGCCTTCGACGAGAAGATCTCCAGGGCGCCCGCAATGAGCCCGCAGTACTGCTCCTGGCTGATTGAACCCTGGCCCAGGCCGCCCCCCACAACTCCTCCGCGGGGAACAACTGTCGTTAAATACGGAGCAACAAGCTCCATTGATCTCAGCGGATCAGGATCCCGGGATCGAACACCGGAAGAATAGAAAGCCCCGGATTCTTCAAGACTCCGGACATTCTCCGGATACAGGCGTCCATCCATAGCCTGGAGCCGCCTGATCTCTCCCCTGTTGCGGCTCTCCTCCAGGACCAGGGATAACCCGAGGCGATTCTCCTCCACCTCGAGCCGCTCCTGCAACCCGCCAATAATTTCCAGCGCCTTGTCCCCTGCGGATCCAGACTCATGCAGCTGGGATCCGCAAAGATAGCGGGCGCATTCATTCAGCCCCACCAGCCCGATGATTCCCGTAGCCCCCTCCTCCAGCAGTCTCCCGCCGGCACCAATTCCTGCGAGGGCGCATAAACCGGTGAAGGGGCTCTCCTCTGCAGAAAAAATCCTGGCCAGCAAACGGGTTCTTTCACGGATCCCCTTAACGGCCAGCGCAACAATTTCATCCAGCTCAGTTTCAATACTGGCTCCACCGCCTCGCGCGGAGCGGTAAGCCGCCCGCGGCAGGTTGATCGTAGTCTTTCCCGCCACAAGAACGGGCAACTCAACCCCGTCCTGAAGCCTGCTGCAGGACAGCGGCACCAGGTATAGCTCTATGCCCGCTCCTGCAAGCAGCACCAGCCTGGCGGCCAGGTCCTCAATCTCATGGGCATTTAAAGCCGAGATCCGTATCAGCAAATGCGGGGCTTCCCCTCCACTGCGGACTCCCTCAACGAGCGAATCAAGATATTCCTCGTAGCCGTCCCCGGCCGTTTCCACCTCGATTACCAGTCCGGGAACCGCACCGGGATGCCCCTTTGGAGAAACAGGAAGTCGATCCATCCCGGCCGCGGAAAACGGTACATTCGTGATCTGGACCTCCCTGGATACCAGCTCCCCGATACCCGGTTCCTGCAGCGAGAGAGCATCCTGGAAACCAGCCAGGAGCCTGTAGCAACGAAGCGGATTGCCCAGGTCGTGAACATAAAATCTACCGTTGCGGTGTGCCCTTGCCACCTCGGGAGACAAGACCTCCTCCAGCGAATACTGCAGGAGCATTCTGCGGGCAATATCCTGTTCAATCTCTCGCGGAGTGGAACGCAATCCCTCGGGATTGCCTGCGACCTCGCCATGGACCATCTGCTCCAGATCGTATTTCGGCAGGCTCAGGGGGGCCTGCTTCTTGAGCTTGGTATCATAGCCACGTTCAAAAAGCTCGTTATCCACCAATTCCCTGATCAGCGAGGTCGAAATCAGCAGGATCCCGGTACGAAGGACCTTCGCCTCGACACTGGCCGCAATCTCCTGTGCTACCGAGGGGTCGAGATCGGCCTCCCTGATGAGTGCCGCGGTAATCCGGGCCTTCTTCCAGGAAGAGACTCCTGCATCTGTTTTCTCTACTGCGGGGAGCTCTCCAGGCATCCCTTTTGCCGGGGGCGCTTTCTCCCGGCGTACCTCCAGCGTCTGGCGCAGAACCTCCCGCTTTCTGCGGTAGAGAATGTAGGACTTGGCGATCTCTCCGCAATCGGGGCGCGACATGAGAACCTTCTCAACCACATCCTGGATCTCTTCGATGTGAGGAATACCGTCCCCCCTCGCTCCGGATCTCTCAGTAACCATGAAGTGCCCGACAACCTCGGCCAACTCCTGCGCATACCCCGCGTCGGCGGCACCGACGGAAACCTGGGCGCGGTAGATTGCGTCCGAGATTTTTCCCAGGTCAAACGGAACGACCCGGCTGTCTCGTTTTCGCACTTCGCGGATATTCACCATGACATTGACCTGGGCCTTTAATCGCCCGGCTCGATCCTCTGCGGTAATTCGTCTTTCAGTCGAAACCCGCAACAGTGTCACACAATTAGTGGGCAATGCTCAATACCACTCAGTGCAGGACTTCATCTTTTAGTTCGCCCACCGCAGGGGATGTGCAGACGGATGGCGAACGGCGCAACGGCTCAACAGCCTCGTGGAATTGTTCCACATCGGTAAATTCCCGGTAGACGGAGGCGAACCGCACATAGGCAACCTGGTCGATTTCCTTGAGGATCTCGCTTACATGTTCTCCCACCGAGCGGGTGCTGACCTCGTTGTCGTACTTTTCAAACACCTCGGTCTCAACCCGGCTGGCTATGGCCTCCAGCTGTTCTTCAGAGATGGGGCGCTTTTTACAGGCAATGCGAAGTCCCTGGAGAATCTTGTCCCTGTTGAAATGCTCACGCCGCTGGTCCTGTTTGACCACCAGCCGCGGAGCGGCCTCAATCCTCTCGTAGGTAGTGAACCTTTTGTCGCACCCCAGGCACTTGCGGCGCCTGCGGATTGAATTGCCTTCACCTATGACGCGCGAATCGACAACCCTGTCGTTGTCCTTCTTGCAAAAGGGACATTGCATATACGGAACGAAGCTCCTCTGTGATTACCACGTGAACCTCCGCAACTGCAGGCAGCTACGGCCGAACCGTCCAACTGGA
>JAYGDV010000354.1:0-5880 GCA_046582735.1 Planctomycetota bacterium | reverse complement strand
TTGCGCAGGACCTCGGAGATGCCGAAGAGGCCGATCATAGCGGGGATGAACTCGATCCCCTTGAGCAGCTGGGGGACTCCGAAGGTGAAGCGGGGTTCGCTGTGGACGGCGCTGAGGCCGATGGTTGAAATCAGCAGCCCGATGACAAGAGCCAGCGCTCCCTTGAGCGACGAGCCCCGCGAGACCAGCGCTGCGCAGCTGAGCCCCAGCAGGTAGAGCCAGAAGTATTCAAAGGAGGAGAAGCTGGTCGCCAGCGAGGCCAGCGGCCGGGCGAGGAAGATCAGCACCAGGGTTCCGAAGATTCCTCCCGCGACGCTGAATACCAGCGAAGTTCCAAGAGCCGCCTGGTGACGTCCTTGCCGGGTGAGGGCGTAGGCGTCGTCGGTATAGGCCGCCGAGGAGGGAGTGCCGGGTATGCGAAGCAGGGTGTTGGGGATGTCGCCAGCGAAGATGGCGCTCGCCACCAGGGTGACGACGGCCGCGAGGGCCGAGGTGGTGTCCATGAAGTAGGTGAGAGGGATGAGCAGGGCGACGGCCATCGTCGCCGTCAGGCCCGGCACCGCGCCCATGAAGATTCCGTAGGCCGCCGCGGCGAAGATGACCAGCAGGACCTCCGGGTTCAGGAAGACGTTGGTGAATGCCGTTTCAATGGGGCCGGGGTTCATGCGATTTCCCTACCACTCGATGAATTGACGTGGAAGGTCGACTCGCAGCCAGGTGGCGAAGACCAGGTAGACCAGGCAGGAGACCGCCGCGGCAAGTACCAGGCTCTTCACCGCCCGGTTGCCGAGAAAAAGAAAGAGGAGAAAGAGAAGCAGGCCCGCGGTCAGGATGAAGCCCGCTATCGGGGCCAGCACCGCGTAGCCAAGCGCGGCAAGACAGACGGCCGCCGGTCCTTTCCATGATGGTGAGCCGACCGGGGCGGCAGGCTCCTGCTTCCGGCTGCGAAGTGCCAGGGTTGAGAGCAGAAGCAGGAGGGCGCATCCCAGGATGGCGGGATAGGTATCCTTGCTGTAGCCGGATTTCTCGAGATCCTCGAACTCGGGCATGCTGAGCAGCTTGCCCATCTCGGCATCCATGGAATCGAGAGTCTCCCTGGCCTCGTCTCCTTCCCGGATCGAGACGTTGTAATTACCGCTCTTCATGAAGGCGGCGAACTCGTCGCTGGCGACGATGTCCCGCAGGGTCTTCATGAGGGTTTTGATCACCTCAGCCGGCGTGTCGCTGGGAACTCCGAGGGCCCGCCAGCCCACCAGGGTCCAGTCGACACCCTGCTCCTTGAAGGTTTTGACATCGTCGAAGCCCTTGATCCGCTCATCGGACATCACCCCGAGCCCCTTCAGGTTTCCACCCTGGATGAGAGCCTGGGCCTCCGGCAGGCTGCAGCAGACCAGGTCGAGGTTCTTCGCCATCAGCTCCTGCAGGGAGGGGCTCGCCCCACGGGTCGGGATCCACTTCACGGCCGAGATCGGCAGGCCGGCTTTTGCCAGCCATCCGGCGAAGGCGAGGTGCCAGGTGCCGCCCTTGGCCGTGCCGGAGGCCTTGAGTTTGCCGGGGTTTTCGCCAATGGCCTTTTCGAGGTCGCGAACGGTTTTCCACGGAGAGTCAGCTGGAACGATAATGGCTGCCGGCTCGCAGTTGAGGACCATCAGGGTCCTGAAATGCGAAGCGTCGATGGGGGTCATCCTGCGCCAGTGCAGCATGTTCAGTTCCGCGGTCATCATCGTGAGCGTATAACCATCAGGGGTGGCGAGGGCGCCGGTTGAGTGGCCGGTGACTCCCTCGCCGCCGGTTTCGTTGATCACGTTGAAGGGCGCGCCCAGCTTCTGCTCCAGGAAGACCGCCATCTGGCGTGACAGGCCATCGGTTCCTCCTCCTGCCGACCAGGGGCAGATGATCGTTACGGGCCTGTTGGGATAGGCGCCCCCCCGGTCGCAGCCCCAGGTGAGCAGCGTGGAAGCAACGATAGCGACAGTGCCGGCAATTTTGCTCATGTGGACATGATAGTTTGGAGGGCGTGGGAGCGGTAGGGGGAAACCCCTGCCCCGCCTCTCAGGCAAGCTCTTCAAGCCCGAGCAGGCCGCTTGCCAGCAGAATCATTCCCAGCTGCAGCTTCATTGCCAGCTGCTGGGAAACCGGTTCCAGGGAGAAGGTCTTTTCAAGGGCTTCGAGCTCGTCTTCCCGGCCCGAGTCAAAGCCGGCCATGGCGCCCGGCAGGCGTTCAAGGATCTCTATGAAATTGGCCCCGGGCGTCGGGGAGCTCCCGGCAGTGGCGGTGACAAGGAAGAGCGGGATCTCGCTGACCATGCACAGCGGGTCTCCGCCGAGGGAGGCTACATATTCCATCGAGGATGGCAGGAATTTTTCCGCCTCCTGTGGTTCAGAGAGTTTCTCGAAATGCTCCTTCATGGCGGTCGAGGTAGGCGTCGTGCAGAAGCCCGGGGCGATCCGGAAGAACCCCTTCTCTCCTTTGCGGTCCCAGTCGTGGAATCCCAGGCCGCAGGAGTCCGTGAATACGCCAAGGCTTTCGCGCAGGGCGCTTGTTTCCCCGGGCTCCCTGCGGTTGACCAGGTACCAGGCTCCCTCGGCGAAGGCCATGCCGTGCAGGGATGCGTGGAAATCGAAGGGGCCGCTTTCCCCGAGGAAATCGGCTACCGCGATGTTCTCCGGCCGGGCCGGGCGTCCGCCGTCGGCCGGGAAGCCGAACTCGACGTCGTCGCCGGGTAGTTCCCTCACCCGGTTGCGGAGATAGTCCCGAAGATTCCAGTGGGAGGTTTCAGTCCACGTCGAGTTGCGCTGTCGCCCGTCAGGGTTGATGTCGGCGCAGATGCTGAAGGTCGCCCTCTCCAGCAGGGCGGCGGCCGCAGGCGCCGTCGCCAGCCAGTTTACCAGGCGCTCCAGGGTGAGTGGCCCGACCGGCTCGTCGGCATGGGCGCCCGCGATGAGGGAGATCTTCAGGGGGCCGTGACCGAGGGTCGTCCCATGGAGCTTGCGGCCCTCCCGGGAGCGACCGATTTCGCGGCTGAAGTCCGCATCTGGAAGGTCGGACGGATCGCAGGAACAGATCTCACCGAGCTCGAGCCTCAATTAAGAGCGCTTGGTTGCCAGAGCGCCTCCGGGCTGTCTTCAACACCCTTGAGGCAGTGCTTGTGGTGCCAGTCTTCCCCGGCCTTCACGATGGACTCGCCCGCCAGGACGCTCGATACCATCATCTTCCCGCAAATTCCGCATTTTGCCTGCAGCAGCGAGTCGCTCTCTTCGAGGTTGACCAGCCCCTCCGCCATGGTGAGAGATTTCCAGTCGGTGACCTGTTCGACATTGGGTTCGATGCTGAAGCTGGTGAGGTGCTTGAGGACTCCCGGTTGCTGCAGCATGGCCTGCAGACAGGCCATCAGGTATTCCGGAGGGGTTTCATCAAAGAGCCCGTCGCCGCCTTCTGCTGCAAGCTCGCCGCAGAGTTTCACCTCGATGTGGCATTTGAAGAACTCGTGCATCTTCCGGAGAAGATGGCGGTTGGATTCCTCGATTCGCTCGATGATATCCCCTACATCGCCAGGCCCCTGCAGCTTCTGGCGCAGGGTCTCCAGCTCGACGAGTTGTCGGCTCAGCTCTCGGATGAAGTCATCGTGACTCCAGACCATTTCAGTCTCCGGCCCGTTCTTCCGGGTTCAGCAGGTTCTCATTTAATACCGGGCGAATACCCACGCCCTTTGGCTTTTCCCCCTTACCGGGTTGCCCAGGCAGGAGGAAACACCTCCCGGTCTTCGCCAGCCACAATTGGTAATTCAGACCCGGCTGGATAAAAACGTCAGCAGCAACTATTGGGGAACGAGGATTCTATCGAAAAGGCCGGGGGGCAACAAAAAGAAAACGACCTAATTGGGGAGGGCCGAAAACATTTGAGCTTCAGTCCGTTGCCGTAAATCCGGGTTCGCCGATGTGGAAGATTTCCCAGCTGACGCCACCCCAGCTGCCGGGGTCTTTCTCCGCCAGCAGGATCGAGGCGCGTGGCTCTTCGCCGGCCGGAGTCCAGGCCCTGACAAGCTCCTGGATACACCCGTTTTTGCCAAGAGCATCCCTTCCGAGGATGAACAGGGCTGTTGAGAGAACATCTCCCAGCAGGGCCTGCCGGGTCCAGATCGTGGCACCCTCAATGGTTTCAGTAGGCCGGCCGGTACGGGGGTCCAGTATATGCCCATAGGTTTTTCCCGCGGAGCGCAGGGAGCGCTCCGCCGCACTTGAAGAGCTCAGCGCTCCCGGTTGCATCTCGAGCCGGCAGAGGGTTTCGTCTTCATCTCGAGGATGGCAGATCTCTACCTGCCAGCCCGTTTCATCTTGAGGCAGCCCCCAGGTCAGCACGGTAGAGCGCCCCGAGAGCATGGCTCCCTTTTCGAGGCCTTTTTCCTGCAGAAGGGCTGCTACCCGGTCGGCCGCGTACCCTTTTCCGATCGCTCCGAGATCGAGGCTCACCCCCGGACGCAGGAAACGGACCTCCCTGGTGTCGGGGGATATTTCGACGAGATCCATGCCGCGGCACTCGAGCATTCTCGCGAGCTCACGGTCGTCGGGGGAACGAGCTTCCATATCAACGAGTCCCCAGGCCTGCATCAGGGAGCCGATGCTCGGGTCGAAGGCTCCACCAGTGATTTCCCATGCCTGCCGGGATCTTTCGATGAGGTGGAGGAGCTCTTCGCCTACAGTGACCGGGCGGCTGGCGGCCAGGGCGTTGAGCAGAGAGACATCGCTTTCGGGGAGGAATTTCGACAGGCGCTGTTCGATGGAGTTGAGGCAGTCAAAGGCTTCCTGGGCAGCCTCCTCATCTGCGCTGATGAGAAGGACGTTGAGAGTGCCGATGAGCCAGGCCTCGTAGCGTGAAAATTCCGCTCCGGGCTGGGAATAAGACTCGATGAGAGGCCCTTTGACGGGCTCTCCACCGGGGGACTTCCAGTCAGGGGAGTTCTTGTTCATCTGGGGACCCGTTAAACCGGGGGGACAGACGTGTTGATCCCGGAACGGTTACTCGCTGCCTGCTTCGTCTTCCTGTCCCAGGAAATAAAGGCCGAAACAGATCAGGAAGGCGAGCAGGAAGTTCATCGCAGTTGGAACAATATCGTTTCCGGAGGTGATGTACTTCCCGAGTCCCAGCATGATCAGCAGGAATGCTCCAATCCGAAGTGCCTGGCGAAGGAACAGTCCTGTCAGGATGGGGATCGAAAGGACAGCGAAGATGAACGGGACACAGCCGAGGAAGAACTGCATCGGCTCGGTTCCCTCAGAGAGACCGATGCTCTTGAAGGCCCCTGCCAGCCAGGTGCCAGAGTAGGTCCCCGCTACTTTCTCCGAAAACCATTCGGGACCTGAATCCCGGGGGCCGCCGGCATCGAATTGCCCGAGGGCTACGAAGAGGAAGAGGAACCCGAAGGCAATCCTCAACATTAAGGTAATCCAGAAACGTTCTTTGTTCGAGACCATGAACCCTCCGTCGGGGAAGCTCGGTGCTATCGTTTTGAACTGGCCCGGTTTGCCTCCAGGGCAAGCCGGCCAAATTGACTTGCGACATTGTAGCAATGAGCGCGCGGTCTGCAAGCCTGCACCGCGCAGGCTTTGTTCGCTTTACAGGCCGGGCCGCATTTCCCAGTGGCAGAGGTTCAAGGGGATTCGTATCATGTGGCCCTGAGACAGAGAACTATACGGGAGATAATACATGTCCGAAGAGAACACTTCCGGTGACAAAGGAAAGAGCGGGGTCGGTCGGCGTAATTTCATCGGCTCGACAGCGCTTGGGCTGGGCGGCGCCGCCTCAGGTATTTCATTTTTCTTTCATAAAGACAAGAAACACCCGGATGCTTCTGCGGTCAAAGGTTGGAACAAGAACCTCTT
>JAYGDV010000091.1:0-3493 GCA_046582735.1 Planctomycetota bacterium | reverse complement strand
GGTATCGGGTGCATCGGCGCCGGCTTTATCATGGCCGACTGCCACCTGGTGGCCTACCGCAATGCCGGCTTCAATCCCGTGGCGATTGCCAATCGCACCCGCTCGAAGGCTGAGGAGGTTGCTGAACGCCACGGTATAGAGAAAGTCTATGAGGACTACGAAGAGCTGCTCGCCGATCCGGCGGTCGAGGTGGTCGATATAGCCCTGCCCCCCGACCTGCAGCGTGACGTCGTAGATCGCATCTGCGAAGGCTATGCCGGCAAGATCAGGGGGATCCTGGCGCAGAAGCCCCTGGCGATGAACTACGCCGATGCCAGGCATATCGTGGAGGCCTGCACGGCGGCGGGAATCACCCTGGCAGTGAACCAGAACATGCGCTACGACCAGTCAATCCGCGCGCTCAAGGACCTCCTCGGCAGGGGGCTGCTTGGCGAGCCGGTGCTGGCGACCATCGATATGCGGGCGATCCCGCATTGGCAGGACTGGGCGATTCCCTACGGGAAACTCTCCTACTACATCATGAGCATCCACCACATCGACACCTTCCGCTACCTCTTCGGTAACCCCGAGAGGGTGCTCTCTTCCAGTCGTCCCGATCCCCGTACGGAATTTCCGCACCAGGATGGAATCAATATGTACATCCTCGAGTATGAAAGCGGCCTGCGCTGCACGAGCCTCGACGATGTCTGGACCGGTCCCTGCCGCGAGGGCTCCGATGGCGACATCTACATCAACTGGCGGGTCGAGGGCACCGATGGGATCGCCAAGGGGACGATCGGCTGGCCGAGCTACCCGGAGGCCGTGCCCAGCACCCTGCGCTATACCTGCAAGGAAGGCGGCGAGGTCTGGGTGGAGCCGAAGTGGGACAAGGTCTGGTTCCCCGATGCCTTCGAGGGCACGATGGCCCAATTGCTCGTGGCGCTCGAGACCGGCGGGAAGCCGGAGATTGACGGAGAGGACAACCTCGATACGGTTGCCCTGGTGGAGGCCTGCTACCGGGGTGCCACCGAGCACAAAATCTTTACGATAGACGAGATAAGGTCCGCTTGACGGCGGAGCCTGGAAATTGATAAGAAGGAGGCTTGCCGCGACGGCGGCGGTCTTCGAAACACGCCAACGAAATCGAGAGGAAATCAGGAATATGAAACTCGGAATGATCAACTCCGCCTGGGAGCAGCATGGCATTGACCTTCTCAGTGGTCTCGAACGTACCAAGGAGATCGGCTTCGACTGCGTCGACATCTTCCAGGATCCGCTTGACCCCGGCGCCGATGAGCGCATTGTCGCCGTCAAGGGGAAGTGCGAGGAGCTCGAGCTGCCGATCATCAGTGTGGTCGGCGTCAGCGTCGGGTTGATTGATTTCAACCCGAGCGTACAGAACTTCCACCTCGACCGCTGCAAGCGCTACCTCGATATGGCGCAACAGCTGGGGGCGAAGAACTACCTGCTCGTGATTGGTGAGTACATCTGGCAGAAGGAGGTCATTCCTCCCGCCGAACAGTGGAAGTGGGGGGTCGAGCATCTCAAGACCCTGGGAGAATATGCCGCCGAGCGTGACCTGGAGATTGTCCTCGAGCTTGAGCCGTTTGATATGGCGCTGGTCAACAACCTCAGCGAGATGGGCAGGTTCCTTACCGATGTGGATGTTCCCGCGGTGAAGGCCAACATCGATATCAGCCATATGCTGCTTTCGGATTCAAAGCCTGAGGAACTGGCAAGCCTGCCCGGGCGGGCCGGCCACGTGCATATCTCTGATTGCGATGGAAAGGTTCACGGGGATTTTCCTCCCGGCGACGGCGTGGTCGACTTTCCCCCCTATATGCAGGCGAGTAAGGATCTCGATTTTGACGGTGCCATCAGTCTCGAGCTCGAATACTCTCCGGAGCCTGAGAAGATCGTCGAGTGGGTCACCAAGGCCTACGATGCGACCGACAAGCTCATGCGGGATATCGATCTGCGGGGTTGAGTCTTCCCGCCAGGTTAGCTGAGGGCTTCGCGGACCCGGTTGATTCCCAGGCGGGAAACAGCCAGCAGGACCGTCGAGAGCAGTGAGCAGACGACTGTTTCATCGATTCCCCTGCGCATGGCGATGGGGCCGGCGAGGGAGGAGACGTAGAGTGAGAGGTTCGGAGCGGATGCGGCGCCGGCTGCCCCGTTCTGGTTCTCCTGCACCGCATTCACAGGGTCGATTTTGCCGGCTCCGAGCTCGATCGGCTCAAGAAGAGCAGCGGCAAGATCGTCGCTCACCTCGTTGATCTGCCGGGCAAAGGAGCTCAGGGAAGATTCCGGGTCACCCTCAAAGTAATAGCTGATCGAACTGTAGCGCGATGTGGCCCCCGACAGGAGCAGCCTCACTGCATCCAGCAATTGGGCGTGCTCTTCGCTCTCGCTGGCCTTCTCGTGGTAGGCCTTCAGCACCCATTCCCTCAGGGGCTCTTCGTCGAGCCCCCGGCCTTTCTGCTCGCTGTCTTCACCCGGACTCATACGCCCTCTCTATTGCAGCGGATCATATAGGCGTTGGAGCGGTCGGAGGATGGCGTGTAACCATCGAGGGGCAGAAGATGGGTGTGGATCGCGTCAAGGAGCCAGGTATCGCCTGGAAAGAAGAGGTCTTCCTGTTCGGCGGATGGGGTGATCCAGTTTCTTGCCCCGACGACGGTTACGGGGGCGTCGAGATGGTCGAAAGCCATCTGCTGGATATTGGTCGCCAGCGTATTGAGGTGGCTGCCGCGTTCGCAGGCATCTGATGCCAGCAGGATTCGACCGGTCTTACGTACCGAATCGAGAACCAGGCTGTAATCGAACGGCACCAGGCTGCGTGCATCGATGATTTCGGTGGAGATCCCGTAGTCGCTCTCGAGCCTGCGGGCCGCATCGACTGCCCTGTAGAGGGTTGCACCGACAGTGAGGATCGTCAGGTCCTGGCCATCTCGCTTGATGTCAGGCTCGCCGATGGGAATCTTGTAGTACTCGGCCGGTACCTCCTGGCGGAACTTCTCGGTCTCCCCGTAGACGCGCTGGCTCTCGAAAAAGATCACCGGATCGTTACCGCTGAGGGCAGAGGCCATGAGCCCCTTGGCATCGTAGGGAGTTACCGGGAAGCAGACCTTGAGTCCGGGGATGTGAGCTACCAGCGCACTCCAGTCCTGGGAGTGCTGGGCGCCGTACTTGCTCCCCACCGATACCCGGACCACCACCGGCATCTTGATTTCCCCTCCGGACATGCCTTGCCACTTGGCCAACTGGTTGAAAATCTCGTCACCTGCACGGCCGAGGAAATCGCAGTACATGAGCTCCACCAGCGCTCGTCCGCCCTCCATGCCGTAACCGACCGCGGTTCCGGCGATCGCGGCTTCGGAGATTGGCGAATTGAATAGCCGGTGGTAGGGCAGGGACTCAGTCATTCCGCGGTAGACTGCGAAGGCTCCATCCCAATCCCGGTTTTCTTCGCCGTAGGCTACGAGGCGATGGTCGTTGTAGAAGTGGTGGATGA
>JAYGDV010000306.1:0-2120 GCA_046582735.1 Planctomycetota bacterium | reverse complement strand
AGTGAATTACCGGGGTCTCTACTGCCCGGGCTCCTTTGCCGGTGGTTTTCTTTCTCCATTTAAAGAGCGACGGGAAGCGCCCGGCGGAACAATCAAGTGGGCACAGTTGCCCGGAGTGGGGCCGACTGCCCGCGGAGGGCGCTCCTGTCGCTGGCCGAACGCCATTCATACCTCCTCTCAAAACACTGTTGGGTAATCAATCGAAGGGCAGGAAGCCCATCCATTCATCCAGTGTGGCAAAGAAGGAATTTATAACGCTAAAAGCCAGTTGCCCCGGGAAGCTACCCGGCAGAAAAGCCGCTGTTGGCACAAGAAGCCACCAGTTCAATCGGAATCGAAATCCTGGAAGATAGAACCTGGCAGCAACTCCCGCAGCTTATGGATCGCCCGCTGGTAGGTGACGGCCAGTTGCTTCGGATCTCCCCCAAGCAGGACCGCTATCTCTTTATAGGACTGCCCCTCGACCCCGCGCAGGAGAATCAGTTCGCGGTCGCGTTCCTCGAGTCCGTTGAGGGCCGAGAGGATCTCATCGCGTGTATCGTGGCGCATGGTGACAGTAAAAACGCCGGTCTCCCCGGTGGATATTCTGTCTAACGGACTGCCGGCCTCGGTGTCACCCGCACTGGCCCCGCCGATGTTCCTGGGCTTGCCCTTGATATGCTTCTCTACGAGGTTGTTGATCCGGTAGACCAAGGTGGTCGAGAGGAACTTCATAACTACCGGGGTGTAGCGATTGTTCCGCGCCGGAAGATCAGCCAGCTTCGGTAAAGCCACCGCCCATACATCGTTGACGATGTCCTCGGGATCATAGATCTGCGACAGGGTCTTCCCCAGGCGGTAGCGGGCGTTGGCAAGCAACAGGGGCGCGAAACGGTTAACGACCCATTCAAGGCTGGGAGCCTCGCCTTCGAGCGCCCGCCTTACGTGATACGTCGTGAGCTGTTCAGTATCATCGCCGGGGATGTCGGGTTCCATCCAGACCTCCTGCAGGCTAACCTTATAGTGCACTCCGGGCCATTCCGAGTTCACACAGATAATACCCGTTCAGATCCGATTATTACGCTGAAAGTTACCTGATGACCACTCCGGGCGATAAAAACTCTCCGGCGATTCTCAACGCCTTCCTCAAACTCTACCTGGAGGACCAGGAGCGGGGAGATGTTCGTCCCCTCGCGAAGTACCAGGAGCGTTTCCCCGGGTACGAGGAACAGCTTGCCGAGCGCTACGCAAGCCTGCAGGAAACTGGCGAGACCGCAGTATTCAAAGCAGCAACCCTGGATATTCCAGCGCAGGAAGATGATGAAACCCTGGCCGCCCCTGCACCCGGAGAGAAATCCGGCACTGACGGCGCAGGCTCGATGCAACAGGCTGCCCACCCTCTGAAGATCGGCCCCTATCGTCTCTTGCGGCCTCTCGGTGAAGGAGGCATGGGGATCGTCTACCTCGCGGAGCAGACCGAGCCCATCAAACGCCAGGTCGCCCTCAAGCTGGTGCGCAGCGAGCTGACCTCTGAAGAATTTCTCGTACGCTTTGAAGCCGAAAGGCAGGCGATCGCGCTCATGAGCCATGTCAACATCGCCAGGGTCTTCGATGCGGGTACGACTCCCGACGGCAACCCCTACTTCGCCATGGAGTACGCGCCCGGGGTGCCACTGAAGAGTTATTGCGAAGAGAAGAAGCTCGCACTGAGCGAGCGGCTCGATCTCTTCCTGCAGGTCTGTTCGGGGGTGCGGCATGCGCACCAGAAAGGAATCATCCACCGGGACCTGAAACCCTCCAACATCCTCGTCGGCAACGATGGGGAAAAACCGCTGGTGAAGATCATCGATTTCGGAGTCGCCCGCTCCATGGACCAGCGCCTGACGGACAAGGCCCTCGAGACAGAAGCCGGGCAGATGGTGGGAACCCCGGAATACATGAGCCCTGAGCAGGCTGAGATGGGGCCGGCCGGTATCGATACCCGCACCGATGTCTACGCCCTCGGAGTTATTCTCTACGAGCTCCTCTGCGGCCTGCTGCCATTCGACTCCGAAACTCTTCGCTCCGGCGGGTATACCGAGATGAAGTGGCTTATCTGTGAGGTCGATCCTCCGAAACCCAGCCGCCGCCTGGAGGAATTC